>SCSY01000066.1 GCA_004298625.1 Nitrospirota bacterium
GATGGGATCATTTTTTTGGAACTGCCGGCAGGGCCAAGACTGTGATTGCTTTTTCCGACATTGACCAGAAAACAGGCGGCAGCAACGGCCTGGTGAGATCGGATTTTGAGAGCAGGCCGTGGTATAACTATCAGACCTTTGATTTCCGCAAGGTGCGGGCCTTAAGGATATCAACAGAACTCGAGAAGGAGCTTGAAGAGAATGCGCTTCTAAGCATTATCCCGTATGCCCGATGGAACAGGATGGAGCTGCTGCCCGGCTGGGGCATCTTTAAATCCGGCACAAGGTATTTCGGATATGACTCTACAACAGAATTTTACTCATTGGGACTCCTTACAAAATACAGGCATGACTTTGATATTCTGAGAAGCCGTTTTATCACTGGCATAGACCTTGACTATACTTCCGGGCAATATCTGGAAAAACGCATAAAGGTAACTAAAAACGGCGACAAGTATGTTTCTTACGCCTATGCCGAGAATACAGACAATAATTATGATTACGATGCTGTATTCACCGGGATTTCGCCGTATGTTCAGATAGAGTCTTCGCCTTTCGAGAAACTCCGCCTGACTGCCGGCGCAAGATACGACAACCTTTCCTATGATTACGATACAAAGCTTGCCCAAAATGCAAACAGGCCGGCCGACACCAGGCTTGATTTTAATCATTTAAGTCCTAAGGCCGGACTTACCTATGAAATTACAAAAGATATAAGCGGTTTTATATCTTACAACCATGGCTTTCGTGTGCCTTCTTCAGGAGACCTTTTCCGTGGAACAGCTTCTACAGCCATAAATCTGAAGCCTATAAAGGCAGACAGTTATGAGCTCGGGACAAGGGGAAAGTTTGCAGGCATCTTTACATTCAACACCGCTGTTTACTATATGCTGAAGAAAGATGATATTGTCAGTTTCAGCTCGTCAACCGGCGTCTCCGAGAGGCTGAATGCAGGCAAGACAGAACATAAGGGGATCGAGCTCGGGCTTGGTGTTAAACCAATAAACCGTGTTGAACTCAATACGTCATTATCTTATGCGTCTCACAGGTATAAGAGCTATAAAGTCTCCAACACAACTGATTTCAGCGGCAAAGAGATACCGCAAGCTCCGAGAACAATAGCAAATACCGCGCTTGATTATAAACCTGCTTTGCTGAATGGCGGTTTTGCAGAGATCGAATGGGTGAGGCTCGGCAAATACTGGATGAATGACGCAAATACCGAAACATACAAGGGGCATGACCTCTTCAATGTAAGGGTCTCATACAGCATTTCAAAACAATGGGAGCTATATGCGAAGGTGATTAACATAGCGGATAAGCTTTATGCCGAGAGGGCTTCAAAGAGCGGCAGCGATCCTGCCCTTTTTGCGCCGGGCCAGCCGAGGACTTTCTTTGCAGGACTCAATTATAAGTGGGGAGGCAAGTAATGACGAGAGGAGGCTATCTGAAGATTGCTCTTTTTATTTTCATCGGAATTCTTACAGGGTTGGCGTTTGCCGGATTCAGGGCCGGGGATTACCGGCACGCATCAATAGTTATCAAAAAGGGAGAGGCGGCAAAGCCTCTGTATGTCGGCTCCTACAGGGGCAGACAGGTTATTGCGCTTTCTGCGAAAAACCTTCAAAGCGCAAAGGATATAGAAATAAAGATGGACGGAGCTGTGGTCCAGAGCTGGTATCCTCCTGTGATAAAAATGCCTTATAGCAAATGGATGAATGTCGAAGGAGGCAGATTCGGAGGAGTGGATTTCGGCAAGAGACTTCCCCTATATCTTATCGCTGATAACAGGAAAGGCTGTGGTGAAATAGAGATAGTTGATTTATCGGACGGCTCTCTTATCCAGAGGGTGCATGTCATGAGCGGAGGCTCTGATGACAGGCATCACTAAGGCGCTGTCGGAAAATAAAAGATATGTCTTTATGCTCCTCGGCATTGCATTATTTCTGCCTCCTCTCAGCGCAATACCGCAGGCAGCCGGAGAAGTAAATATGTGCGGGACAGTCTGCCCGAGGATGTTCTTTATCCTTTCTCCTAAGGGCATTGCGAGCGGATTTATTGATAACATCGGGGCAGCGTGGTTTGGCTCAGCCCTGGTAGGGCTTATATTGGTAGTTACACTTTTCTTCGGAAGGTTGTGGTGCAGTCATGTCTGCCCCATCGGCGGCGCATCAGAGTTTATAAGCAAAGGCGTCCCTGAAAGATTAAAAATAAACTTTTCCATCATAAACGCCCCTGCGTTCAGATATGGATATTTTATTGTTTTTATTGCCGGGGCCTTTATCGGGATAGGGAGCATAGCCTGCAAGTTCTGTAATTTCAGGGTCATTCCTTTTTTAGCAGGCGCGCCTTTTGTTCCTGCATACAGGACCTATCTTGCAACATCAATGGGGATAGCCGGTTTGGTCACAATAGGTCTTTCGGGGTTCCTCGCAAAAGGCGGGAGGGCGTATTGCAACTTACTTTGCCCTATAGGCGCTCTTGACTCATTATCGAACAGATTCGGTTTAACATTCGGCAAGAGGATGAAAGTGGACAAGGATAAGTGTATCGGTTGCGGTGAATGCAAAAAGGTATGCCCGACATGGTCCATCAATGTGAGGGAAAAGGCAGAAATAAACCAGCTTTCCTGTATGCCGTGCAGGATATGCGAAAATAAATGTCCGAAGGAGGCAATAGGTTATGGAAAGATTAAGGCATAAATTACTCTTTGCCGCATTCGGGGCGTCAAGCGGGTTAACAGGGCTTGCCTCTTTCTCAAGGTGTTCGGGGAATGTATGCACATCCTGTTTTGGCTGCGCAGGAGCGGGCATAGGAGTGTTATTGATGTTACTGCTTAATAATAAGTCAG
>SCSY01000067.1 GCA_004298625.1 Nitrospirota bacterium
ATCATAAGACCACAGTGCTCATAACAGGAGAGAGCGGGACAGGCAAGGAACTCATTGCAAAGGCCATCCATTCAAAGAGTTCGAGGTCACAAAGGCCCATGATTTCTGTAAACTGCGGGGGTATACCCGAGACCCTCCTTGAAAGTGAACTGTTCGGTTATAAAAAGGGGGCTTTTACTGATGCAGGACGAGACAAACACGGTTTATTCGAAGAAGCGGACGGCTCGACAATATTTCTTGATGAAATTGGGGAATTACCGGTCAAGCTTCAGGTCAAGCTTCTTCGCGTATTGCAGGAGGAGGAAATAACACCCCTCGGATCGACAGTGCCGAAAAAAATCGATACAAGGGTTGTGGCGGCTACTTCAAGGAACCTGGAAAAAGAAGTAGGAAAAGGGAGATTCCGCGAGGATCTCTTCTATAGGATAAATGTAATGGCCATTCACCTTCCCCCTCTGAGAGAAAGGCGTGGCGACATCCCGCTGTTGACCGGTCATTTCATAGACGGCTTTAATAAAAAACTCGGTAAAAATATCGAAGGACTGTCATCCGATGCTATGGCGTTTCTGCTCACACACAGTTGGGCAGGCAATATCAGGGAATTGGAAAATGTTATTGAGCGGGCCATGATACTTTCAAGGGACAATCTTATCACCCCCTCCGAACTTCCGACATCAATCACCTCAAGAGATGAAAATCTGTCGATGGATACTGCAAGGCACAGCCTATCAATTAAAAAGGAGACCAGGCTGCTTGAGGCTGAACTTATCCGAAAGGCATTGGATCTTACAGGAGGCAACCGCTCGAATGCAGCTAAAATCCTTGAGATCAGCCGCCCGATACTCATATCCAAGATCAAGGAGTATGGGCTGGATTTACGTTCACCAGCTTGAAGTCCTCGTCCCCATTTGAATCCTGTGGAAGAAAAAGACATTCGGTCCCCTCTGAAAAGGTCCAGAATAGGGCCTGAGCCTCTGTCTTATCTTTGAAAAACACATCGATTTTGGTAGATTTTTTTTCGTCGTGAGAAGGCCATACAGTATGAATCGCGGCGAAAAAATATAATTTAAGCTTGTCGATATTCTCTTTGAAGGCTGCCTTGTAGCCCTCTGCCTTTGATTTTACATCGATGGTTATTCCTTCGTCGAAGAACAACTGATAGTCAGTCGGCATGGAATCCACTTCAAGGGCTATCAACTCAAATGACTTTTTACTCTTTGCATCAGCAGTACTCTTGTTATCCGCATTATTATCTATCGCGGTTTTATCACTTGCGTTATCTTCGCTTTCGTCATCGATATTAACATGATGCCTTAGTTGAACCATCTGGATGCTTTTGCTTATTAAGGGAAACGGCTTAAGCGGTATGGGTTCGCCGGACAATTCCAATTTATCAACTTTCCACTCCCTGAGCACTATCCCTCTGATCATCAGCGACATCTTCCCCGCCTGGGCATCTAAGATGACGTACTGTTTTGGTTTGTCAGCCAAGGAAAGCAGTTGTGTGAGAAAATTGTTTCTTTCGGCTACGCCGGCATTTGCAAAGGAGAGGGGTTGCAGCAGCAAGAAAGCAAAAAATAAAATTTTATAATAGGTATTGGCCATAATCAGTAAATATATATTTTTGTCCCGACGGTTGAAGCCTCATATGCTGCTATTAGATCCTCGTCTCCCACCCTGACGCACCCGTGGGAAGCATTTCTGCCCAGAAGCCTGGTGTAGAGGGTGCCATGGATAAAGAAACCATTGCCGAAGCCCATGGCGTATTCGCCCAATACATCCTCCTGTATCCTGTCCGCCAATTTTTTAGGGACATCTTCACCCTCTTCAATAAATGCCCAGTCAGGCTTTATCCAAGCGGGTTCTTTCCTCTTATTTAAAACTGCAAACTCGCCTTTTGGGGTATCAAAGGTCCATGATCTTTTTTTTCCGCCAGGTTCTGTCAAAACATTACCGTTTCCGGTAGCAACAACTGCCTTTCTGATAATCTGATCATCTTTTCTCAAATAGAGAACGTTTTTAGCAGTATCGATGACAATGTAGGTTCCTTTTGGGGATAGTTTTTTGATCTTCTCGACTAGTTTAGAGTTCTGGGCGTCAAGATTTTTTGCTGCTCCATCATCCTGACTGACGCC
>SCSY01000068.1 GCA_004298625.1 Nitrospirota bacterium
GGCATTGTCAACACCCATTTTTTTATAAAGGATGACAGAAACGGTGTTGATGATGATGTACGGAAGGCCCTCGGCGAAATAGAGCGTGGGAACGAAGACCCATGGGTTGCGGGAGTCGGCAGACTGTTTTTTCATATGGGAAAGACTAACAAATTAGCTGACAAACATCCAGAAAAAAATATGTGAAAGGATTGGGAGAGGTTTATGGGTAATGTATGGTAAAATAAATTATGATGCGAGCAATTATATTATTGGCTACACTTTTTTCCTCTGCCACAGCATATGCGCAGGCCGAGATAAAATTTGACGCCGAGACTTATGACATGGGGATAATGACCCAGGAGATCGCCATGCATTCTTTTGAGTTCAGTAATACGGGCGCATCAGAACTTATTATAGAAAAACTTGTTCCGTCCTGAGGATGTACGGCAGCGCTGGCCAGTTCAGGCCGGCTTAAACCCGGAGAAAAAGGCACTATAAGCACAACAATAGACGTAAGGGGCAAGCTTGGAAAAATCTCGAAGACTATTCAGGTTTTTTCAAACGACACTAAAAGACCCCAGGTAACCCTTATGCTAACAATGAATGTGAAGGATGCATTACATGCTAAAAAACGCGATGCTGATGAGATTTTTAAAAAACAATGCTCCAGATGTCATGTTGACGCAGGCAAGGGCAGGAAAGGCATCGAACTTTTTAATGCCGACTGCATCATGTGCCATAATTACGGCAAGACAGCTTCTCCGCTTAATGTAATGCGGAACATGCCTGAGGACAAGCTTAAGCATTCTATCGAGGAAGGGGTGAAGGGTTCTTCAATGCCCGGTTGGGCAGATATAAAAGGCGGCCCGCTTACAAAAGAAGAGGTTGATTCGCTTATCGAAGTTATAAAGGAACGCAAGTAGTATTCAGGAAGAAGCATGATTTCTTGACATGTTTTTAGGGTATTCTTTATAATTAAACACTTTTGTGTAGAGCTTTCCGCCTCAGTCGCGAGCGGATGAGGTGAGTATAAGATGAAGATATTAATTTCAGAAATACCGGATGAAGGCCTTGACCTTGAGATAGATGAGAAACTTGATGCGGATGTTGTAAGATTAATCTCGCCTGTTAAGGGAACCCTCAGCCTTAAAAAGGTGGGGCATGAGCTGATAATACAGGGGGAAATAAGCTCAAAGGCAGAGCTTGAATGCAGCAGGTGCCTGAAAAAATATACTGACGAACTGCATGCGCAGGTTGATGTAACGTATCATCCGCTTGAAGAACTTAAGGCAGAGGGTAAATACGAGGTTAGAGAGAATGAGCTGGATACGGGTTTTTATGCAGGCGATGAGTTTAACCTGCTGGAGTTAATAAAGGAACAGATAATATTAAGCGTGCCGATGAAGCTGCTCTGCAGCGAGGCATGCAAGGGCATCTGCCCGAAATGCGGGGCGGATCTGAATATTACTAAGTGCAATTGCAGTTTAACTGAAGTGGATTCAAGACTTGAGATTTTGAAAGATTTATTAAGAAGGGAGTAAAAAATGGCAAATCCAACGCACAGACATACCAGAACGAGAAGGGATAAGCGCAGGGCAAACTGGAAGGGACAGATGCCTAACGTCAGTTCATGTCCTGATTGCAATGAGTTAAAGATGCCTCATACGGCATGTCCAAGTTGCGGCTCGTACAACGGCCGCAAGGTTCTTGAAATAATCGAAAAAGAAGCATGAAAATTGCCCTCGATGCCATGGGCGGAGATCACGCTCCGGCTGCAACAGTTGAAGGCGCCCTCGAGACTGTAAGGGAAGACGATAAAATCGAGGTCATCCTTTTCGGGGACGAATCCCAGATTAAAAAAGAACTTAAGGGCAAGAAGTATCCATCCCACTGCATTCATGTCAGGCATACGTCCCAGATTATCGGGATGCATGAATCTCCTGTTAGCGCCTTGAGGAAAAAAAAAGATTCTTCGATCAGGCGTGCCGTTGACGCGGTCAAGCTTAAGGAGGCCGATGCTGTTGTCAGCGCCGGCAACTCTGGGGTGGCGATGGCAACGGCTCTTTTTGTTCTTGGCATGTCAAGGGGTGTAGACAGGCCGGCTATCGCAGCTATTATGCCGACTCTCAAAGGCCTGTTTGTCCTGATAGATGCAGGAGCAAATGTGGACTGCAAGGCGGAGAACCTCCTGCAGTTTGCACTGATGGGCAGCGCTTACTGCAGAACAATCCTCCACAGGCAAGAGCCGAGAGTAGCCTTGCTCAGCATCGGAGAGGAAGATACAAAAGGCAATGGGCTTACCAGAGAGTCGTTCAAGCTTATAAAAGAGGCAAAGATAAATTTTATCGGCAATATAGAGGGCAAGGATGTATTTTCAGGGGATGCCGACGTTGTCGTATGTGATGGATTTATAGGCAATGTGCTTTTGAAGACCAGTGAAGGTCTTGCAGAAGTCATAATAAAGATGCTCAAAAGAGAGATCGAAGGCCAGCCAACGGGAAGGATCGGATATCTTCTTATGAAACCAGCCTTGAGGAACTTCAAGAAAAAAACAGACTATGCTGAATATGGAGGAGCTCCCTTGCTCGGGATAAACGGCACGTGCATTATAGGCCACGGAAGGTCTTCACCTCAGGCCATAAGAAATGCGCTCAGGGTTGCGGTAGAATTGGCCAAAAAAAAGGTGCATAAAATTATCTCGGAAGAAATAATCGGATTTCATGAAAGGGAAAAAATAAGTGTTGAGGGCTAGGATTGCCGCTACAGGGTCTTATCTCCCCGAACGCGTGCTCACCAACTTTGATCTTGAAAAGATGGTTGATACCACCGATGAATGGATCAGGGAAAGGACAGGGATAAGAGAGCGGAGGATAGCGGATGAAAAGGAAGCTGCTTCAGACCTTGCGTATGAGGCGGCAAAGGCTGCTTTTAAGAAAACCGATATTAAGCCAAAGGACATCGAGCTTATAATTGTTGCAACGGTTACCGGAGATATGCCTTTTCCCGCGACTGCATGCCACCTTCAGCAGAAACTAGGACTGAAGAAGGCGGCTGCCTTTGATATAAATGCCGCATGTTCAGGATTTTTATACGGGCTTTCCATAGCAAACGGCTTTATAAGGAGCGGCACTTATAAAAGGATTCTCCTTATAGGCACAGAACTTCTTTCCCGGATTACCGATTGGGAGGACAGGTCAACTTGTGTTCTTTTTGGAGACGGGGCCGGGGCTGCAATACTTGAAGCTACAAGCGAAGACAGGGGAATAATCTCAACTCATTTGAGGGCCGATGGAGGTATGTGGGAACTGCTGCATATGCCCGGAGGAGGGTCAAGGCATCCTGCTTCGAAGGATACGGTCAAGAAGAAGATGCATTGCATCAAGATGAAAGGCAATGAAACATTTAAGATTGCTGTGCGCACCCTCGAGAGCCTTGTCAGGGAGACCCTTGCAGAGAATAAACTGAAGGTATCGCAGCTTTCTCTGCTTATACCTCACCAGGCCAATCTCAGGATTATTCAGGCCACTGCCGAGCGCCTGGAAATGCCGATAGAAAAAGTCATGGTGAATATTGATAAGTATGGAAATACCTCTGCTGCCTCTATTCCGATTGCCCTTGATGAGGCTGTAAGACAAGGCAGGGTAAGGGATGGAGACTATGTGCTCCTCGAGGCGTTTGGCGGCGGGCTTACATGGGCCTCTGTATTGATAAAATGGTGATTTTAAAGCTGTCAGCTGTCAGCTAATAGCTATGAGCTAACAATGGGTTATATTTCCATCATAGGCGCGGGCAGTTGGGGAACAACCCTTGCGCATCTGCTTTCCGAAAAGGGTTTTGATATTTCTTTATGGATATATGAGGAATCCCTTGCTGAAGAG
Source organism: Nitrospirota bacterium (assembly GCA_004298625.1). Classification (GTDB taxonomy): domain Bacteria; phylum Nitrospirota; class Thermodesulfovibrionia; order Thermodesulfovibrionales; family UBA1546; genus SCSY01. The sequence continues at coordinate 3,861 of SCSY01000068.1, forward strand.
ATAAAGAGAACAAGAATAAACAGCTTATACCTTCCCGATATAAGTCTCCCCGACAACATAAAGGTTACTCATCGAATTGATGAGGCTGTAGCCAAGGCGCGGTATGTGTTGAATGTTGTGCCTTCACAGCATACCAGGTCTATATTCAAAGAAGCTTTTTCTTATATGCCCGTAGATGCAGTTGTGGTCAGCGCGGCAAAGGGAATAGAGCGTGGAACCCTGATGACGGTTTCTTCTGTATTAAAAGAGATTTTAGGGCGTTCCGTTGCGGTGCTCTCAGGCCCAAGTTTTGCAAAAGAGGTGGTTAAGAAAATGCCCACTGCTGTAACACTTGCATCAGAAGGGAAAGAAATAGGGTTACTGCTTCAGGAGATATTCAATTCAAATCATTTTAGGGTATATACCCATGACGATATTATTGGCGCAGAACTTGGCGGCGCCTTAAAAAATGTAATGGCTATTGCTTCGGGCATCTCGGATGGACTCGGGCTTGGACATAATGCCCGTGCCGCGCTTATAACAAGGGGCCTTGCGGAAATGAAACGGCTCGGAGCTGCTATGGGAGCAAAAAAGGAGACATTCGCAGGATTAAGCGGATTGGGGGACCTGGTATTGACATGCACGGGGCCGCTGTCGAGAAATTACACCACAGGAATAAAGCTCGCGCAGGGGATGAAGATTGCAGATATACTGTCTCAGACAAGGATGGTTTCAGAAGGCGTTGCAACTGCTGAATCAGCCTATCAGCTTTCAAAGAAATACAATATCGAGATGCCGATTGTTGAACAGGTTTACAGGGTGCTTTACGAGGGCAAGGGGCCGGCAGTTGCTGCGCATGACCTCATGAGCAGGGCATTGAAGGCTGAGTTTTATGGATAGTCAAAGGGTAAAAAAAATTTTTGAATCGGTTAAAGCCGGCAAGCTTTCTATCGAGGAAGCCATAAAAAAATTAAAACATCTTCCTTTCGAAGACATCTCATTTGCAAAGATAGACCATCACAGGCAGCTGAGGCAGGGAGTGCCTGAAGTTATCTTTGCATCAGGAAAGACTGGAGCACAGGTAATCAGTATTGCAAGGGCAATGTACAAAAGGAGCGGAGGCTTCCTGATTACAAAGGCAACAAAGAAAATTTATGCTGCACTCAAGATAAAGGGCGCTAAATTTCATCCTGCCTCGGGAATGATATCAGTCGGCGGGGAGAAAAATAAAAACGGCAATGTCCTTGTGTTTACGGCAGGAACATCCGACATCCCTGTTGCGGAAGAGGCCTCTGTCACAGCATCATTTCTTGGGAGCAAGGTTGAAACTGTTTATGATGTCGGCGTTGCAGGACTTCACAGGCTGCTTAATAATAAGAAATCTCTTCATTCGGCAAGAGTGATAATAGTTGTTGCAGGGATGGAAGGAGCGCTTCCATCTGTAGTCGG
>SCSY01000069.1 GCA_004298625.1 Nitrospirota bacterium
CAAGGGATTTCTGCAGGGTGGAATCTTTTGCAAATTTCTCAACACCCTCTTTTAAATATTTCAGAGCCTTATCGTCTTCTTTCATCTCCTGATAACTTATTGCAAGGTAATAATATATTTCGGCAGTTGGATATGCCTTTAAGGCCTCTTCAAACATGCCCACTGCCTTGCCGTAATTCCTCTGCCTGAAGTAATCTCCTGCCTCGACAAGAATTGTCGTTGACTCTTTCTGCCTCTCTTCCTGGCTGAGGTGCGTGTAGGGATTAGAAATAACACCAACAATCTTCCCATCAGGAAATTTATTATCATATGCCTTTGCCAAAACTACTCCGATGACTTTCATCTCATCCATATTTACCGTGCCGAGATAATTCGCTCCGAGTTTTACCTCCGGCTCGGAAATAATGTTCTTCTCGTTGTCATAGATATTATTGTCTTTAATCTCTCCTGAAAAATTCCTGATGACGATTCCTTCCGAATTTTGAAATATATTGCTCTGGAAAATCTTTGCGTCTGTTTTTTGAAGCTCGATGCCTGTCTTATTGCCGGAAACAATGGAGCCGCTTATTGTAACAGAAGGGATTCCATTTATTGAGATGCCTATATTACTGTCTGATATAACCCCGTTCTCGAATAAACCGTCTGCATTCTTCAATAAGAGGGCGATATCTGCGCCTTTTATCCGGGAACCGGTCATAGTTATATTTCCGCCATCAACATTTATGCCTTTCCACTTTTTATTTTCGGAAGAAACAAACTCGACAGGCAATTCCTTGCCGTTAACGATAATCTTCCCATAAATATTAAGTGAAGCGTCTTCCTCAAAAATCATTCTTGTATCCGATTCTAATGTAAGGGTTAAACCTTTCGGAACCGTAAGGCCTCCTTTAATCAGGAAGACGCCTGACAGGATAGTATCCTTTTTAATCTCGCCGGAGAGAGCAACGGGTTCTTTTGATATCAGGGAGGCCCTCGAAGGATCGGGAAATTCCGATTCGTTGCCTGCCTGATCGCTTGCCGTAACTCTGTAGTAGTAAAGAGTGTCGGGTTTTACTGTTTTATCTTCAAAAAGGTTGAGCTCAACCTTCGCCAGCTCGACATATCCGCTTAACGGCTGTTCACTTCTTAATATTGCATATCCCTTGAGGTCAGAGATATTTTTTACAGTATCCCATGAAATTTCTATCCTATCCTGAAATCCCTTGGCCCTTATATTTTTCACCTGCGGAGGAGGCGTTGTGTCAATTGTCACAAATCCGCTTACATCAATCCACTGGCTCTCAAGTCCGCCAGGCCTTTTCAGGGAAACTATAACAGGCATATCGCTTGCATTGTCTCCGGACATTACAAGATATTCGCCCATATAAATACCGGGCTTGGTCTCTTTCATCAGGATACCTTTTCTGAAATTTCCAATATCATAAGTTGCGACTGCTCCGGCTTCGCCGTCCAGCCCTACCCTCACAATCTTTCCTTTCCCCAACGGACTTTCTTTTGCATTAGTTAAAACTTCCTTGATCAACGGCCTGTCCTCTGTTGTCACACCTTTTGGAGACGGAACCTTTTCATTAAATTTATAGGCCAGCTCATTCACAAGCCTCACCTGTTGGATATCTCTGAGATTTATCGCTGTTGTGACGGCAGTCATTATTATTCCCAGTGGAGACGTCGGCACACTGCCCTCATGGTATGTTACGGAATCTTTAATCCTGAAGACCTCTTTGCCGGTTTTTGCATTTATCATCCAGACCTCGGCCTCCACTCCCATCTGGGAATAAACTGCGGCATATACTTTTTTGAAACCAGTGACCTTGCCATAGACTATTCCGTCGCAGCCAATAGGCGCGCATATCTCATCCGGTTTTAATTCCAAGATGGTCTTGCCGCTGAATTTTTCGAGCTGCACTGTTTTTTCATCAACAATAGAAGTCTCCACGTCCCTGTAGGGTTTTGAGCTGAAATGATTGTAAAACGCCCTCCGGACCTGATTTCCCAGGCCTCTTTCCTCTGTCTCGTTCTGGAAAGGCAGGATCGCGACTATCTTCGGAAGCTCTTCTGCCGGGGCCTCCGGCGTTTCCGGAGCGCCTTTTGTCATCTCCTCTATTGATGCGCATGAAGAAAGTAACAGCAAGACAAATATGACTAACAACAACCTTTTCGTATTCATAAATTTTCTCCTTTGCATGGAAAAATCCTTATATTGTTATATCATTGCCGATTGAGTTTTATTTTTTTACCGTTTTTGCCTTTTTAAAGATTCCTGTATAGGATGTAATTATTTTACTTTTATCCGATGATACAACCTTTATGTCAAGTTTTAGTTTTCCGCCTGTCCTGAACGGCACAACAACTCCTGTGATGATGGCATCTCCACCATCGGGAAGAACCATAAAATTCTTATCGCCTGCGGCTGCCAGTTGTTTTGAAAATTCTCCGGCCATCTTTGTTCCTGTTGCCGAAGGTCTTTTATAAAAATCCGTAAAATTCTCAACTGCCACGGTCTTTACAGACCTTCTTTGCAGTTCACCTGCAATGAATTGGGCAATCCGCTCTAATTTCCGAACATGTTCTCCGGGTAGGGGAGAATTGCCTTCAGGTATGTGCTCCGCCGCAAGAGCAGGCATGGAAGATATGAATAAAAAAAACAGGATAAAACAGCTCATGCGCGTCTTCATCACACCCTGCCCTTTATCTTAAATACAAAATCATAGTTTAACAGGTCCTCCCATTTATAACCCTTTACGGTTGAGCGTGTATCATCGCTGTCGCCATAAGGATTTCCAGGTATGAAAAACCAGTTTACTATCGCCTCGCCTGAATGCCTGAGAATTATCCAGTATCTGCCGGGCTTGAGAGCAGGCAATGGCTCTTTCTCTCTGGCAAAGGCAAAGTCTATCCAGTAATAGCCCGGACGAAACTTTATACTGCTTAACGAAACAAGCAAAGACCTCTCTCCCGATAACCCCGGCTTGCCGTTCTCATCCCTCACAACATCAACAAACAGCGTGCCGTCACCGCCGAACTTATGCATCGCAAGCGAGATTCCCTCCAGGGCCATTGCATTGTCAAGCGTAAACGCCTGGGCATATACATAACGGGACGTCACATGTTCAGCGGTCTCCTTATCAAATACCCTGGTAGCCTCATTTCCGATAATCTGGTATACGTCAACAAGGGCCGGAAATTCCGTATTGCCGAATACAACAGCGCCCTTTTTGGGAGGCGCCGGTTTTGGGGGCATAGTGATTACAGGCAAAGGTTTCGGAGATGGAGGTTCTGGCGTTGGCGTCGGAGGCAAAATTTTTCCAACCGCAGCGCTTGCTATAAGATTATTGCTCATTATATATGATATCGGCGCATCCCTTGACGTCCTTAGTTTTATATTGACATCGTCGGTATTAAAAACAGCCTCTATGTCTTCGCTGTATCTCGGCAGATACGGCGAGCCGGACCATGCATCATTGACGTCCTTTGAATCCAGTCCATGCGTCTGCTTGATATGTCTGGTTGATGTGAACTGTCTTGACTGCTGGGGGTCATAAGAAAGCCAGCCTAAATCAGGAAATAATATCTCCATCCACGCATGTCCGCCCTGCCCCATGTCCTGCACAAGAAAACCGTCTTCAACAGGAACCTTCCACTGACGTTTAAGGCTGAGGCCGCCGACAATCCTGGCGGGAATGCCTGCGGCCCTGAGCAAGGCCATCGAGAGATGCGCAAAGTTTTGGCAATTCCCCTTCCCTGTTTTAAGCGTATGTATTGCATCGTATTGCGGAGGGTTATAGGTATATTTTACATTGTCGGAGACCCAATTCAGTATTGCATTTACAGCGTCATTCTCCGACCTTGCATTTTCAGTCAATCTTCTTGATATGGCTATGATCTCTTCGTTGTCGCTTTGAACCATGGATGTAGGTTTAAGAAACACCTCATCTTCCTTCGGAATATTCTTAAGAGGCAATGTTGCAGCGCTCTCCATTGAACTGAGTTCGGTTTTTATGAGCGCATTGTATGTTATCCGTATGGAAATATCCTGCCTGAGGTTCTCCCATTTCACTCTCTTGAATACATTGCCGAATTTGTCTTTTTCATCGGTGACAGAGACAGGTTCGGGATTAAACTTTATATTTAATCCTTCTATGGTTTGAGAGGTTGCCTTATTTGAAAAAGTAGTTGGAAGGGCGAACTTAAAGCTTAGTGTTTTTAGTTCCCTGTCAACGCTGAAACCTATTTGCTGCGTTGTTTTTATCTTACTGTCAAGCCCGCCGTCGAGGATGAGAGTTTTGGCATAAGAAGGCATCGGCAAAAAAATGCCGGCAAGTAAGAGGCAGAGTAACAGGATAGGCATAGTTTTTACCAGCCTTTATGTTATTTTCATTAAGCTCATTAAACTGCCCTGCCCAAATGTCTTCATGCCGCTTACTTTATCCTGTCAAAAAAGAACTTCACCTGCTTATCATCGGGCCTTAAAGCCATGGCAGTTTTAAAGGCAGTCTTTGCCTTTGCCTCTTCTCCAATTTCATAATAGCTCATTCCAAGGGCCTTCCAGAGCGGAAAATCTCCATTAAAATTTTGCACGCCCTCTTCAAGGCGCGTTATTGCCATCTTCTGCTTCTTTAACGATTGATAACTTATCGCCAGGAAGTAATAGGCAACCGGCGTTGGAGCAGACTTAAGCGATTCCTCAAAAAGCTGCGCAGCATTAGCGTAATCATTTTGCTTGAAGTAGCTATAAGCCTGAGTCATCTGGTTGCCGGCCTTTCCAAAATCATCCGGCTGATCCTGGGCAGATTGGGAAGGCTGTTGTTGAGGCGAGCCCTGCGAAGACGGCTCCGATATCTCGGTTCCATTCCCGCCTCCTGCGGCCAAGGCCTGCGCCCTTGCATACACGCTTTCATTTACCGGAACTGCAAAATAAATCTTCAGGAAGGTTTCTGCATTCAGCGAACCGCCGGTCAGATTATGTTTTGATCTAAAATCCGAAAAAGCCGTCTTTGTCTTTTCATCCACCTTCCCGTTTATTTCAAGATCGTATCCGTTCAGATACAGCTTCTCCTGCATCATAGATATTCTGCTTGCATCATCCAGCCTTGGGAATCCGCGCAACCAACTCCTTATTACTATCTCATCAGACACGGCGTCTTCGCCAAAGACCTTCCAGTACGGAACAGCAGCATATCTTCCTACGAGTTGTATCAAGCCGGATTGAACAACCTGGCGGACAGCGTCATGCCTGCCCTGAACTATCTTTTTGCTGCCTTTTGAGCCGAAGGTCGGGCCGAAAAGCGTAATCCCGAATTCCTGCTTTTTCTGCCCTTTTTGCACTTCAATGGCGTTAACTATATTCATACCGGGAATGCCGCCGAGGGTTTTAAAATCTTTTAAGTTGAAATCCAGCGTAATGCGGGCCTTTGTTGCCATAGCAGAATCTTCGTATTCCGCGCTTATGGTCTGTGACGGCAGCGCCTTGTTCACGTGTGAAAATTGCACCTCGGCCCCTACGTCCATGCCTTTTTCCCATGATTCAAGCGCCCTGTCGAATTCCGTTATTGCGCCTGTCACTACGACATCAGGGATCATTTTCTCGCTGAAGTCCGAATAGCCTATCTGCTGCATTGAGCTTACAAACTCGGGGTCGTATTCGATAAAAACAACGTTTTCGCCCATTGAGTTAAGGGTGCTCTTGACTATTTCGGTTATGTTCTGCTGTATTTCGCTGCCTGTTGAAACAGAGGCGCCTGTTTTATCGCTGATATCTTTTACCATAATCTTCAGCGGCTCCGCCCTGTGGATTTCCATCATCAGGCCGAAGGTCTTTAGATTGTCGGTAAAGGTGGTAACTTTTTCAGCAGGTCCCTTTGTCGGCTCTATCGGCACCTCCATTTTTTGGGGATCAGAGACGCAGGACACTAAGACAAAAGGAAGCGTCAAGGCTAACAATGAATATATAATTTTTTTTGCTGCATTCTTCATATTCGGCTCCTCTCCTGAAATTATGTGTAATCTATTTTGCAATGCCTTCACAAGGCATTTTATTTTCAAAATTTTAATAATAAAAAAATCTATTTATCAACCACCTGGGTCTTCGACCCCTTGCTTTCATCTATGATAATAATATCGCCCTTAATATTGGCGCCGGCGCCCATCACCACGCTGTTCATATTTGCCGAGCCGTCGCTCTTTTTGGATTTGCCGGATGTTTTTTCGTCGGCGCTTTCCTTAGCTTTTTTTTCTTCGGCCTTCTGCCTTACTTTTGTCTTGCTCTTTGCATTCATTTTTATGAATTTTATATTTGGCGCCGGCTCGCCCATTGTATTATCCGCCTGGATAGAGCCGTCCGTATAAGCTCCGATATTATCATCGAGGTCGTCGGCGCCGGATAAAATCGGAAAGCTTAGAGTTATGCTGCATATTAAAACAAAAAGCGTCCAATAAATGTTGTTTTTCATTTGCCAACCTCATCTCCTATTCCGGTGGAATGGAAAGCCCACTCCACCGGAATAAAATTTCAACTATTTTACTGTTACCGAACCCATGTTTGCTTTGCCTTTGTCTGTTGCAACGTTCAGCGAGTCCTTCACCTTTGCGTCGTTGGATACCTTGCCGCTGACCTTTGAATTCTCGATCTTGGTAGAACCCATGTTTGCTTCGCCCTTGTCTGTCGCAACGTTCAGCGAGCCCTTCACGTTTGCCTTGTTGGACACTTTGCCCTTAACATTAGAATTCTTTATGTCCACCGAGCCCATGCTGGCCTTACCTTTATCTGTTGCTACGTTTAATGAGTCCTTCACTGTTGCGTCGTTGGATACCTTGCCGCTGACCTTTGAATTCTCGATGTTGGTGGAACCCATGTCTGCCTTGCCCTTGTCTGTTGCAACGTTCAGCGAGCCCTTCACGTTTGCCTTGTTGCTGACTGAACCCTTAATGTCTGAGCCTGCAAAAGCTATTGCTGCGCTCAATACTACAATGCATACTACAAATAAAATCTTCTTAAACATCTTATCCTCCTGATCTTAATCTTAAAATTGTAGCAACTAATGTTGCTCCTGGTTACTGGTTAACTTAAACGCCAATCCCAAACATTTTAAACTTTGCTCTTCCCTCACCTCCCTTTTCCTTCCAGTCCTTAACAGCCTGTTTTTATTGCTTACGCTATTTTAAGACAAAAGCTACTTTTGCGGCTGCAAAAAAACCGGCTTTTTGGTTTGCAGAAAATATCTTTACTGCATCGTCATCCGAGATCTGCAGGTCCGAGGGGTTTACGGATCCTGAAGCTTTTACAATCAACGGATTCTTTGCGCCTCTCTGGTCAAGGGCTGCCTTTGCCTTGTCAACGCTGTTTGTATATTCACCGCAGCCTTGCTCGACCAATACTTTCTGGCTTATCTTTGACGGGTCATAGAGCACTTCGCCCTTTTGCGAGAACAATCTGTTTATCAGGGCAGGCCTGAAATTCTGCTCTGTAGCGTCAATAACAAGACCGTCGTATTTTTCCTCGAGCGGCACAGGTTTATGCTTATATTGCGGCGCTGGCGGCTGTTGTTGAGGTTGCTCAATTAACTCCTTTTTAACGTCCGGCTTTAATATCTTTGCATAAAGGGCATCGGCAAAACTGCCGGGGCCTGTCATGCCTATCTTCATAATTACAAGGGCTGTCTCATCTTCCTTATTGTATTCCTTATGAACCACCCTTGCGCCTTTGACAAAGCCGGCAACTGCCGCCCTGACAAGGTCATACTGAAGAGCAGCGTCTTTTACCAGCGAATCCCCGACAACGGCTACCCCGTCTAAAAATTCAGCTAATTTTCTGTAGGCCAATACCTCGGCGGCCCTCTCTGCAGTCAGCCTCTTTTGGCCCGGGCTGATTGCATCAGCTTTCGGAAGCCCTTCGGCAGCAACAAGGATATAGCCGTTTACAAAGGCATCGGAAGTAGACTGCGTAATGGCAAGGTGCTGCTGGCTCAGATATTCATTTGCCTTTTTGAATCTCTCATCAATCTGGGAATCAGACGATGACGGCGCAGCTATCGAAGGCTGCGGCGCTGCAGGCTGGTCCTCGGCAACGGCAACGGCTGCGACAAAAAAACTTAGCAATACAACTAACGCAAATACTTTTTTCATAACATTACCTCCTTTTTCTTAGTGTCAGTTATCAGTGATTAGTGTCAGTTACAGACACTAATCACTGACACTTAAAACTTATTTTTAATAGATATTCATCTTCTGTCTTAATACCCTGATTGCGAGGATAGCCTCTGCGCCGTCAACAGCAGAATCTACCCTGAAATCTCCGGAAAGCTCTCCTTCCATAATCCCCTTTGTCGTCATGTTCATAACCGCATTATAAAACGGAGAAGTCTTCCTTACATCAGGAAATGGAGATTGTTCATGTCCTAAAAATGCAGTTGCAATTTTTTCATCACCCGTGATTTTTAAGAGCACATCCTCAAGGATCAAGGCCATCTCGCCCCTCAGGACAGGCTCTGTTGGTTTAAACAGAAATGCCTTTGTTGTCTCGTCATATTTGGGTTCGAGCCCTCTTACCTTCCATTTCATTATCGTAAGCACTTCTTCTTTAAATTGATGGTTAAGCATATCTGCAGGAGTGAACTCCGCCTTCATCTTATCTACCTGCGACTGGGCGGCTATGCGGCCTGCAAAAAGCTTTTCCAGCTTAAGCTCGTCAACAAGCAGCGCTGCCAGGTCTGCCCTTGTAACAGAATCCTTAACTGCTATCTGCTTTCCGACATCGCCTACGGTTAAGCCTGCCATTGCGCGAACTATCTTATCTACGCGCTTCCAGGCCCTGTCGGCCTTCTCGTTCCATTTCCCTTCGCTTTTCATGTTCAGGACATCGGCAAACTTGTCTCTTGCCTTTTGAAATTCCTTTGCGTCAAGATATGCAAGACCCAGAAAATAATAGGCAGCCTCTTTGCCCTGATAATAAATCAGTTTCTTTTCGTCCACCTTGAGCTTTCTCGCCTCATTAAATGTGTTCTCTGTATTCTCAAGCCAATCCTTCGGCTGAAGCAGCGTATTGACCCTTATAACAGCCAGATAATAATCGAACCTCTGTTCATCGCTTTCAGAAAGTTTATCGGCCTTTTTGAGTTGGTCAAACGCCCTTCCGGCTTCTACATTTCTGAAACCTGCATCAGTAAGCGTCTTTGCCTTTCCGGCAGTAGCAATTGCAAGCCCGCTGTAAGCAACGGCGAACTTATCGTCGCAAAACAAGGCCCTCTCGAATTTCTCTTTTGCAGCATCCATATTGCCCTTCTCCAGCGCCTCCATGCCTCTGAGATAGTGATGCTGCGGATTATCCTCCGGAGAGGTGCATTTTTCCGCCTGCTGTATTCCGCAGGCGGAAACAAATGTAAAAATAAAAGCCACAAATAAAAATCTGATACAATTTTTCATATATGCCTCCTTTGCTTGATTGCCTTTAAAGTTGCGGCGTAGAACTGACATTGTCTCCTATCCTTATATCGCTTATATTCCCTTTTATGATTGTAGCAGTTGCGGATTTATTGTCAACCTCGGTCACCTTCAGCTCTGCCGCGGTCGCTACCACCCTTTTTATAACCTCTCCTGTTTCAGGATCTTTTATTTCCTTTTTTACCTTAACAACATACAATATCTGACCGACTGTTATGCCCTCGCCGCTGCCTGCGGCTATATAAACCGAATTTGATCCGGCATCGGTATCGGCAACCTTCGCCCTTATAACCCCTCCGGAGCCTCCTGAATCAGACTTCCCCGAAAGCTGTTTTACTACGTCTCCAACGGATTTGCGCGTGGCCTGTCCGAGTATGGTCTCGTCAAATCCCGAACTGCCGATTGCTACGTGGCCATATCCCTGATAACGATCGCTTGCGGAAACTCTCACGTTGCTTTTGCTTTCCTCTGCTTTGCCCTCTGCTACGGCAACTATCTCGGCAGTTGTAGTGTCAATCATCCTTGCATCAATATACACGGTGGCAACAGCAGTTGATACGTCCACGTCTGCGCCAAGACCCAGCATCCTGCCGAAGCCGCCGGTGCCGATGTTTTTAGTGTCAATGCCGAACTGGGTAATGCTTCCAAGAATTACATATTTCACGCCGAGAATTTTGCCAATCTGCGCTGCGGTCGAGGCGTCAAGCAGACCGCTGGCCCCAAGTTTTTGCTCGCTGAGCACTTTCTCAAGCTGTTTTCTCTCTATCACCGAAAAGGTGCCGTCCTTTACAAGCTGCGTTACCATCATGTCCGAGATGCCTTTGCCTATATCCCAGTCTCCGGGCCACCACCTGTCCCTTATGGTCCCGTATTCAAAGTCCAGAACCGCTACTTTTTTCTTTGCAGCCTCAGATGTAAAGGCGCCGATAAATACGGCTGCAACAACCAGAATACTAATGAAGGCTCTTCTCATGCGCTTCCCCCTTAATCAAATCAAATATGTAAATTTATTACTTGTATTCCATCGTAACGGAATAATTTGTAAAGTTCGTAAGCCTGAATCCCCTCTGGACAAGGCTGTTTATGAGATAAACTACATTTTCAGGATAACCGACCATGAATTCCCCGAGTTTCTTTTCCTCGACAGAGGTAACCCATGCGGTGTTCTGCAATATCTCCTTTATCTGGAAATTTGCGCCTATGTCTGATACGTCCTTTGCTGTAAATGATATTTTCTTTGAAGCGCCTTTAATGTGTTTTGACAGGGCTTCCAATACAATCGGCGTAATCTTTTCCTGAAGCGCCTGCAAGCCTTTCTCGGTTGCATCCTCCACGCTCATGGCCAAGCCCTTTGCCTCTTCCGCGCCTGCCTGAAGAATAATATTCTTGCCTGATGACTTATCTCTGGTAATCAGCCTGTATGTAAGCCTGACGGTTACATTGTGAAACGGCATGGAAATGCCGTATCCGACATCCTCTCCTTTTTTGGCGGAGATAGCATAGTCAATCTTTCCGATAAGAAGGACATTTGAAAGGAACTTATACATCAGAGACCTTACCGTCATATTATTCCCGGACTTAACCGCCCTTTCAATATCAGCGGCATCCATTGCATGGGTCGGAGCCACATCAACAACCTGATAGCCCTGTTCTATAAGTTTCCCTATTAATTTTTCCGAAAGGACATTTGTCTCGTCATATTCATCGGCAGTCTGCAAAGAAGCCTCGTGTTTGCCGGTATGCTCGCTTATGACCTTTGGTTTTCTTGCAGGAATAAAAACCGCAAGGGAATTATTCAGGGCCAGCGACATCAGGGCGTCCTGAGCCTTTGTCGGCTCGACACATGCGTTTACCCTGACCCAAAAGGTGTCTTTTCGGTTATCCTCGAGAATAAGTTTGAAGCCCGTAACAACACCCCTGATGTTCTTGCTTATTGCGTCGTCAACTATGGCAAAGTTCTGGACAATGCTCTGAGCCTTGACCTCAACTCCGACTGTCTGCTCGATTGCAGACCATTTCGCCCTTGCTATGGCCTCTGTCTTTGAAGACGGGACGTCGTTGTTGACTATGACAGCCTCGCCCTCCGAATCAATGCATTTAACCGCGGCAGATGCCGCTGACATGCCGAAAAGAAAAATAAATATAAATGCTGCAAACAATCTCTTTAGCGCCAACTAAAACCTCCTTTAAATTCTGTTGTTTAAGAATTTAAACCTAAACGATATTTTAGTCAAGGTAAAATTACCCAAATGGATGGTAATTTTACCGCCCCCGAAATCAGGCGGAAACCTTTTCTTCGCTTAACCCTCCTGCATCAGGAGAAACCAAAAAATATCCGTCCCTCTCCGACACCAGTTTTTTAAACCATAATATCCTCAGCGCCTTTGATATCGCCTCTCTTGAAGAGCCGATCCTGGATGCGAGTTCCTTATGGGTCTGTTTTTTAATTTTAAGCAATCCGTCTTTATCTTTTTTGCCCTCGGTCTTTGCTATCTCACGGAAAAATTTCAACAGTCTTTCGCTTACATCGAGAAACGCCAAGGTCCCGATAACATCATCGGTTTTTCTGAGTCTGTGCACCAATGCATTAAGCATTTCTATGGCGATCATGGGCTCGGCTTTTATTGTCTCGAGGAATTTATCGCGCCTCAAAAAGCCGAGGGCTGCATCTTCGTTTGCTATAGCCGAGGCAGACCTCGGCCTTCCGTCAAGAAGGCTCATCTCTCCAAAAAAATCTCCCTCCCCGAATACATCGAGGACAAATTCCTCCCCCTCCCGATTCAAAAGAGAAGCGCGAACCTTTCCCCTGAACACTACGTAAAGGTCCGTGCTTTTATCCGACTGATAAAATATGGGGTCTCCTTTTCTAAAGTTAACCATGGAGAAACCATCGGCAATCAACTGCGCATACCTGTCGGGCAGATTCCTGAAAACAGCAATCTTCTTGATTGAATCTCTCAGTGAATCCTTATATTTCTCTATCACCCCTGTCTCATATCCCGGCTCGCCCCTTAAAACTCAACCCCTGCCTCTATAAACGGGCCCCTGAATTTAAGGTTTGCCTTTATATCGCTCTCGTCTATCTTTATATCCTCATATCTGTAACCGCCTGCAATAAAAAGAGGTCCTACGGGCTTAACCTTAAGCCTTCCGATAATGTCGTAATAGTGGTTTCCGCTATAGGCAATGCCTCTTGCCTCGGCCTCCACAGCGAAACGTTTCACGGGCTTTAACTGAGCGCCTACATATATCATGGGCATCCAGATATTAAGGCTTTTCGATTCACTTTTGTTGGTTGTCGGCTGGCTTATTTCAGCCTTAAAATCAATCATCCTTGCATTAAGTCCTATTTCGGCATTGAGCTTCCCGGCTGTAGCGGTCTTTAAAAATGGAAGGCCGTAAAAAAGGGCAATGTCGTAGTGATCGAGCTGCAGCTTTGAGGAGAAGGGCACATTATTGGTAAATGTTTTATCTCCGAATGTAAAGTTTATATTTTTGCTCCCATTGCCTTCAAACTCCATCGGGGATGCCATGAGATAAATATTAGGG
>SCSY01000070.1 GCA_004298625.1 Nitrospirota bacterium
AGCAGCCATAACTTTGTAATGATGAACAAATACCCGTATAACAACGGGCATCTTATGGTGGTGCCTTATATCCATACGTCAACGATGGAAGGGCTCGGCGATGAAATCATGCTGGATTTTATGAAGGTTACACAATATTCCCTTAAATGCCTCAAAGAAGCATTCAGGCCGGAAGGGTTCAATACAGGCATAAACTTCGGCTCGATCGCAGGCGCAGGCCTGGAAGAACATCTGCATCTCCACATGGTCCCCAGGTGGGCAGGAGACACAAGCTTCATGTCGGTATTAGGGGAAATAAGGGTAATACCTGAACTTCTATTGCAGACTTACGACAAACTGTTTCCGGTATTTAATAAGAAATAGGGATAGAGGCAGAGGCGTTATTTTTCTTTCTTTTTCGCCTCATCCCAGAGGGCGTCCATTTCTTTGAGCGTCATGTCGGAAAGACTCTTTTTCTTTTCAGCTGCCTGCATCTCTATATAGCGGAATCTCGATATGAACTTGCTTATCGTCTTTCTCAATGCATCATCGGGATTGACGCCGACAAACCTTGAGATATTAACAAGCATGAAGAATATATCTCCAAGCTCATCTTCGATCTCGGACTGTTTTTTCTTTTTAAGCGCGCCCTTGAATTCCTTAAGCTCTTCATCGAGCTTCTTAAACACATCCTCTGTTTTCTCCCAGTCAAAACCAACGCGCGCAGCGCGTTTCTGGAGCTTATGAGCCCTTAAAAGCGAAGGCATTGCCGTTGGAACGCCTTCAAGTATGGATTCCCTTTTCTTGCCCTCTCTTTTTTTCTCCTCATCCCAGTATTTACGGAAATGCTCCCTGCTCTTAAACTTTGTTTTTCCGAACACATGCGGATGTCTTTTTATCATCTTATCGCTGATCTTTTCTATTACATCGGACATATCGAATTCTTTTCTTTCCTTTGCAAGCTGGCAGTGAAATATAATCTGGAAAAGGAGGTCTCCAAGCTCTTCCTTGATCTTTTCAGGGTCTTTCTCATCCAACGACTCAAGAACCTCATAGGTCTCTTCAACCAGAAAAGGCTTAAGCGAATCGCTTGTCTGCTCCCTGTCCCAGGGGCAGCCGTTCTCGCTCCGCAGCTTAGCCATAATATCAATAAGTTTTTTAAGATCCATGATGTTTATGATAGCAGATTGAAAGGAAATTCTTATACACAAGACATAGAGTTTGAGCAGAGCCGGCTGCTCACCAAACCAGCGAAAGCAATGACTTTACATCCGACTGAATGCAGTTATATTTGCATTTGATGACCATGCAGGATTCCGAGCGGTAGCAGACGCCGTTTTTCAGCACCACGTGAATGTTGATTCCTGTCTCTCCGCCATGGGGACAGGGCAAGTGGAGCTTTCTCGTTGCCTCTGAATAACGTTTCTCAACAAAAGTATTTTTCATTAATAATCCTTGGAGAATATTCTAAACACTGTCAGGGACTGTTAAGAAGATTGCCCTGCTTTATCTCAG
>SCSY01000007.1 GCA_004298625.1 Nitrospirota bacterium
AGGATATGTAATGATAAATGAATATCGAATTGTTAGGTTTTTGAGAGATTGGAAACAAAGCACATAACAATTTGTTGCACAGGAACGCAAAAAACCGCGCCCCGGAGCAACACGTTAGCTACTTAAATATATGGCGAAATTGATACAACTTATCATTGATAACAAAGAATGGATATTTAGTGGAATAGGTGTTGTAATAATTGCAGGTATTATCAGAATGATATTCAGCAAGAAAATAAGACATCAGAGTATCAAATCTGGACATTCCTCTACTAATATTCAAGCAGGCGATGGTTCAACTGTTACTGTATTACCAATTAGTCAAAAAATTAGTAGTCCAACTCATATAACTAACCCCATAAATATTGACAAAAAAGGTGGTGTCATTTACTTAGCACATATTAATGAAGGAGATTATCAGGAATTCATATGGGGTGCATCCACAGTTAGAGTAGCCATTGATGAAATTGTTAAAGAAAAGTTTTATTTCTCGAGATTGCTCGGAGAAAAAGAAACTCATGGTGCTATCGTAGATATATCTACTGGCGGAGGATTAGTTTACGGTGGTTCAGACTGCAAAAAAATCGGGGTTAATAAATATCTGATTCCCTTAAATGAGATGGATGATGAAGAACCATGCTCAGTATATGCGTATCATGTGAGCAAAACTTATTTTGATTTTTTTAGAGTGTATGTTGATCACATTAATCCACATGGTAGACGAGCAACTTTGAATTTGTTTTTTGCCGATATAAGAAACATTAAAAGTAGCTAACAACGCACTGCAGTGAAATCGAACCACACGGCGCTTTTGGGGCAGGTTAGAGTTTGAAGTTTGCAAATCGGTTTTATTGCTATTTTGAAGTTATTCAATGGTTTGCGCCCCTGAGCATAGTCGTTATGGGACAAAAACCCTCTTGACTCTCTACTTGTAATTACATTATAATTACTTGAATGACTTTTAATGAGGTGGCGTTATGAAAGCAAGCATTATCTCTATAGGCAACTCTAAAGGAATAAGGATTCCCAAATCCATTTTAGACCAGTGCAAGTTCAATAAAGAGGCTGAACTTGAAGTGCAAGACCATAAACTGATCATAAAACCCGTTAGAAAAAAGGCACGGGTAGGATGGGATAAGGCATTCAAGCTGATGCATGACAGAAAAGAAGATGTCCTGCTTATGAATGACGCCCTGGATATCGAGATGAAAAACTGGGAGTGGTGAAATGCAGTATGAAGTCTATCTCATTAATTTAGACCCGACAATCGGCCACGAAATTAAAAAGACCCGCCCCTGCCTCATCATATCTCCTGATGAAATGAATGATAATCTTCAGACCGTTATTGTCGCTCCGATGACAACAAAATCACACGACTATCCGACAAGGGTTAGTGTAGATTTTCAGAATAAAACAGGCTGGATTGTCCTCGATCAGATACGCACGCTTGACAAGAAACGCCTTATCAAACGGCTCGGCACGATAGACAGGAAAACTTTGCATCTGGTTAAATCAACGATAAAGGAAATGCTTGTTGATTAGCTTCATTTTTTAATAATAAATCACGCCTTACGTCTTATTAAATCAGCATGATGTGTTAAAATAACTCCTAAATGAATATGGAAGAAAAAGAAAAACCGTCTGATTTTATACGCGAGATAATCAGGGAAGACCTGAAGAACAGGAAATTCGACAGCCGCGTGCACACGCGCTTCCCTCCGGAGCCTAACGGCTATCTCCATATCGGCCACGCTAAATCCATCTGCCTCAATTTCGGCGCGGCAGAGGAATTCAAGGGCCTCTGCAACATGCGCTTTGACGACACTAACCCCACAAAAGAGGAAGTCGAATACGTCGAATCAATAAAAGAGGATGTAAGGTGGATTGGATTTGACTGGCAGGAAAGGGAATACTACGCCTCGGACTATTTTGAAAAGATGTACGGGTATGCCGTCGAATTAATAAAAAAAGGCAAGGCGTATGTCTGCGACCTCAGCGCTGACGAGATAAGGGAATACAGGGGGACTCTCACCGCCTCCGGTAAAGAGAGTCCGTATAGAAACCGTACCGTCGAAGAAAATCTCAGCCTTTTCGAAAAAATGAAAATAGGAGAGTTCCCTGACGGCTCGCGCACGCTTCGCGCAAAGATAGACATGAGTTCAGGGAACATAAACATGCGCGACCCAGTAATGTTCAGGATACTCCACTCAGAGCATCACAGGACCGGAAACAAGTGGTGCATATACCCGATGTATGATTATGCGCATTGTGTTTCTGATTCAATCGAAGGAATAACGCATTCTATCTGCACGCTCGAATTTGAGGACCATCGCCCTTTATACGACTGGTTCCTCAATGAGCTTGGCGTTTATCATCCTCAGCAGATAGAATTCGCCCGTCTCAATCTCAGCTACACGGTCTTGAGCAAGAGAAAGCTTATTCAGCTTGTTCAGGAAGGTCATGTGAATGGATGGGATGATCCGAGGATGCCGACTATATCTGGAATCAGAAGGCGAGGGTATACTCCGGAATCAATAAGAAACTTCTGCGAGCGCATAGGAGTCGCGAAGAGAGACAGCATGGTTGATATGGCTTTGCTCGAATACTGCATACGCGAAGACCTGAACAAACAGGCGCAAAGAGTTATGGCGGTGCTGAGGCCTTTAAAGGTTGTAGTAGTAAATTACCCTGAAGGTCAGGTTGACGAACTTGACGCCATAAACAATCCTGAAGACCCGGGAATGGGAACACGCAAGGTTCCTTTTTCACGCGTCCTCTACATTGAAAAAGATGATTTTCGCGAACAGCCTCCGAAAGGATTCTTCCGCCTCTCGCCCGGTAAAGAAGTAAGACTGAGGTATGCTTATTACATAACCTGCGTTGATGTGGTTAAGGATAAAAATACAGGAGAAGTGACAGAACTTCACTGCACCTATGACCCGGCAACACGCGGAGGCGATTCCCCTGACGGACGCAAGGTCAAATCTACCCTGCACTGGGTTTCCGCTTCTCATGCAATAAAGGCTGAGGCCCGGCTTTACGATTATCTTTTCACAAAGCCTGTTCCAGGCGAGGAGAGCGGTGATTTTAAGACAGACCTTAACCCGAAATCACTTGAAGCGCTGAAACAATGCTTTGTTGAACCATCCCTTGTCAATGCAAAATCAGGCGACAGGTTTCAGTTTGAAAGAATGGGTTATTTCTGCGCTGACCGCGACTCAACAAAAGAGAAACCGGTATTCAACAGGACAGTTACGCTGCGCGATACATGGGCAAAGATAGAAAAGTTACAGAAAAAAAGTTAATCTTCATTGCACGCCGTGGCTGTTTCCTGCAATCATATTTATAAATACCCTCGCAAGCACAGGGTCGAATGATAGGCCGCTTTTTTCATGCATATCCTTTAAGGCATTCCCCGGCGTATAAGCAAGCTGCCCGTATATCTTTCCCGATGTGAGCGCATCATAATAATCGGCTATACGTATAATCCTGCTGAAAATATTCGGCATTCTTTTTTTTGAGAGTTCTGGATAACCGGTATTGTCATAGTTCAGATGATGTTCAAAAGAAACGAGCATGGATATAATCGCTGTATCGCTGAGGTCTTTGGCCCTTGCCAGTATCTTTACGCCATCCACCGGATGTCTTATTATCAATTCTAATTCCCTGGAATTGGATTCCGAGAGCTTGTTTAAAATTGAGAACGGGATTTCAGCCTTTCCTATATCATGAAAGACCGCAGCCAACCCCAGACTGCTGAGCTGATTCTTGGAGAGTCCGGCTCTCTTGCCGAGCGCGATTGAAAGGATAGCGGTATTTATCATGTGGTTATACAGATAATTCTCAAAGTTTTTAAGCGTTGTAAATCCCAAGATATAAGTCTCATCCTTGAGGATGTTATCAACTATTGCATGTATAACCCTCTTGACATTTCTTATATTTATGGGTTTTCCCGCCCTTGCGAAATTATCAACTTCCTTAACGGCATAAAGTCCCGTGGTATACAGCTTTGTTGCGACCGCCCTTGTGTCGCTCATGTCAATAGAACCTTTTTTCTCAAAAAACAGAGGGCCTCCGATAGAAATGCCTTTTGTCATTTTGCTCTCGAGCAACGACTGTATCTCCGAAGCCTCAACTCCTCCCTTAACGGAATATGCGAGGTATATCAGGTCATCGCTCTGAAGCGGAGCCCGGAATGTAAGAACGCCTATCTTCCTTCTTTCAAATTCAGCTGCGAGAAACTCAAAGTTTTCAATATCGGACAATGATGACTTTATCCTTGCATCTTCGATAAAAAATGAGCCCTCGACCATCTTAAGACTAAGCTCTCCTGTTTCGCCTAAAAATGGATCGAGGCTTGAGAGGAGTCTCGCTGCGGCATTTACCATAGCTTCATTTATTGAGCCGTGTATGCCTGTCAGCTTTACGAGTATCGAAAGGCGGTTCACTATCAAGCTTCCATATCGGGTAACCATTTCTTTAAATGCATCTATACTTTTTTTATCTTTCATTTGCCGCCAGCTCTTGCAAGCGTCTTTTTACAGACGTCGCTCACAAGCCCCTCTCTTTCATGCGTTCCCTTTTCTACAAGCGCAATAGACTCCCTGGTATTTAAAACCCCCAGACCATAAGCAGCGCACGCCCTCAGTTCTTCGGTTTCGGTTCTTCTGAATAAACCTCTTTTCCTGAAAAAATCAGAGAGTATCGGAAATGCCGCATCCTTGTCGGTTTCAGCCAATGCCTCGAAGAGTTCCCGCTTTTCAGTAAAAGGTCTTTCTTTTAAATCACCGGCCAATATCCTCTCTTTTATAAATTCAAATAACTCCTTATCGGTAAACTTTCTTAAAGCCCTTAAGGCATTGGTCCTTACACCCGGGTCCTTATCTTTTAATGCGGTCATAAGCGGATTCCTTACCTCATGAGAGCCGATGGATTCCAGCGCCCGCACAGCTTCCTTTCTTACCCTGAGTTCGGGATGATGGAGCGCTCCTTCTATATATTTTATTGCCGCAGGTTCTTTTATAATGCCGAGTATCATTAAGGTGTTTCTGACAAGATACCATCTGTCATCATATATGCCTTTTTCAAATGCATCTATGGCCTGCTTCCCTATAGCCGAAAGAATATTACAGAGGTCCCTTCTTCCCTTTCTATCCCCGCATTCTCCTAAAAGATTTAAAAGAGGGGGGATCGCATTTTTATTAAGGAGAAGCAAATAGGCCTGAGCGCTCCCGAAATTTTTATCTCCAATAAAGAGTTTCCTGATATTATCTTCACTGCCGGCGCCGTCAATGACATCATCAATTATTTCTTTATGCTCAAACGCGCTTTCCGTATCGAGTATCGTCCTCAATCTGCCGATTATTTCCGAGGCTTTCTCAATATCATTTTTAGCGACCACAGTGTCTATTATCTTTCCGACATTTCTTGCAAGTTCTTTAAACCCCTCTATGTCTTTTTCAGTCGTCATAAGCTCTAAAAATAACTCAGCCGCCTCAGAGAGCAGGCCGTCGCCTTCAAGCTCCTGCAGCTCACGGTGAAGAATATTCAATTCATCATTGCTTGCAGGGACCACCTTAAAGTCAAGCGTCGAAGGGGCCAGGACAATGTTTGCATACGTGGCCCCTAAAGGAGTCCTTTCATCCCCGGCCTCTTCCATAAGAAGCCCATTATCGAGCGGCAATGCCTCCTCAATAAATCCCTCCGAAACAGAATAACCGATATGTTCCATATTTTTTTCCCATAGAAGCGTTACAACATCATCCTCAAGGTTCTGTTTTTCCGACACTGCCTTGAAAACCTCAAGAAAACTTATCAACTCATCCACGGTTATCCCTTTATTAA
Source organism: Nitrospirota bacterium (assembly GCA_004298625.1). GTDB lineage: Bacteria > Nitrospirota > Thermodesulfovibrionia > Thermodesulfovibrionales > UBA1546 > SCSY01. The sequence goes on from SCSY01000007.1 coordinate 5,845, forward strand.
AACTCAGTTCCCTTATTCCATCTGCAAAGAGCATGAGAGCTATATTATCGGCTCTTTCCTCGCTATGAAAAACTTCCTTCCCGTTGAATAAGAGTGAAAATTGCTCGACCGTAAGAGAAAGGGAGTCGTTCACGTCAAAAAAAGATTTGAATTTTTCGAAGAGTTCTGCGGCAAATTTTTGATATACAGGATTATTCGGAAGATATGTCTTAAAAGTCTTGAGGGTTTTTGTCATAGACTTGAAGATTTCGCTTGCGAGGATTATGTCTTTGTCGTCTACATCATCCATAGCTTCAATCTCCACAATTGATATGACTTTATAATATTAACACTCAACATGATTAATATCAACTCTTATTTGCCGGCAGCCTCAACCTGAAAGTAGTCCCTGCGCCTGTGCTGTCAACTGAGATTATGCCTCCATGAGATATGATGATCTTATGCACTATTGCAAGGCCGAGTCCTGTGCCTTTTTCTTTTGTTGTATAGAATGGAAGAAAGATTTTATCCTTGATGCCTTCGCTCATCCCATGCCCGGTGTCTGAAACTGCTATCTCCACGTAATCCCGCAGCTCTTTATACCCGAAGCTCAGCCGTCCGCCGTCTCTCATCGCCTCGACCGAATTCTGAATAAGGTTTGTAAATGCCTGCCTCAACAGTATTTCATCGCCTGATATAGAGAGCGCTTTATCAATATCCATAAAGACCTCTATATTGCCGCCTGCGCCGATTATGCTTGCTATACAACTCTGTATCACTTCATAAAGATTAACTCTGGAAATTGTTAAATCTACCGGCCTTGCAAAAGACAGGAAATCCGAGATAATCCTGTCCATAACATCAACTTCTTTTGATATGGCCTCAACAGTCGGCATTAGTGACGCATCCGCCTTTTTGGAAAGTAATTTTGCATAGCCGGCAATAACTCCCAGGGGATTTCTAAGCTCATGAGCAATGCCTGCGGACATCTCCCCAAGGCTTGAGAGCCGTTCCCTGAGTTCTGCCTGGGATTCAAGGGCCTTAAGCTCCGTGAGGTCCGTAAAGACAAGAATATGGCCTATTTCCCTTTCTTCGCTGTCTCGAAGGGGGGAAAATGCAAGACCCAGCCATATCCATCGGCCGCTCGACGTCCGGAACTGGATTTCTCCTCTCTCAAAGGATTTATTTTCTTTAATAATATTTGATAGCGGCTTGCCCAAGACTTCCATGTAGTCCTTTCCAATTGTATTTTCCGCCTTAAGTTCGAGAATTTTTTCTGCAGGAGAGTTTATGCTCTTAATCTTCATTTCCCTGTCAAAACTTATTACTCCGCTTGGGACGCTCTGCAGAATATTTTTATTATAGCTCTCAACATCCCCTGCTCTTTGCTCCGCAAGCTTCCTTAATATCTCCAGTTCTTTT
>SCSY01000071.1 GCA_004298625.1 Nitrospirota bacterium
GTTCAGTTCTATCCATTGCTCATAACTTATACCCCGCACAAATCTGTTGGGATCGAAAGACGGTCTGCTGATGAAACCGAGCACTTCTCCTGTGTCGGGCTTAAGAGCTACCAGGGCGCCTGCCCTGCCTGCATACAATTCCTCTGCTGCCTTCTGGAGGGCGATGTCAATGCTGAGTTTCAGATCCTCGCCCTTAACAGGAGGTTTATCCTGCAAGGGTCTTATCTCTCTTCCGAGGGCGTCAATTTCTATGATCCTCTCGCCGAAGGTCCCGCGCAAGGACCTGTCAAAAAGCAGTTCAGCTCCCCATTGTCCGATAAATGCGTCAGGAGGCACGTCTCTGAATTCAGGTTTTTTTGACTGCGAGGGGTTAACCTTGCCGAGATACCCTATGAGATGGGCGCCTATGTCTCCATACAGATATTCCCTGCTCATATCAATGTCAATTATGAGGCCCGGGAAATCAGAACGCCTTGCCTCCACCGCAGCGATTTCAGCGAACGTGAGGCCTTCCTTAAGTTTTATCGGCTCAAACGGGTTCAGCCTCTTTTTATTTATCTTTGCATGGAGATCATTGCTGTTTATGCCCAATATCTCTGCAAGGGAGTGAATGTCCACGTTTTCCAGGCGCTCAGGCATAAGCGAGGCGTAGAAATAAGGAGAATTTTTTACCAGGGGTATGCCGTTCCTATCGTATATTATTCCTCTCGGCGCGGGGATTTTGATTATCCGCAGCATATTTTCCGTGGAAATTTTTCTGTATTCTTTTCCCTGCAAAACCTGAAGCTGCCATAACCTCACTACAAATAAAGCGAACAGCCCTATAATTATAAGGCTTGCTGTGCGTATGCCGTCTCTATTGTTATTAGTCATTTCGGGGTTTTATGAATATGCCGAGGAAAGAATTTATAATTGCCGCTGCAATTATTTTTAACGTTGCATTGAGCATGGATGTCGGCATGAGTTCAAAGACAGTTCTCGAAAGGAAAACGGTAATTCCGTCAAGGGCTGTAAGAAAAAAGATCCCTATCATTCCAAGCAAGGGCGTCCACCTGAAAAAACTTCCCGACATGAATGACGCAAAAAATCCGACAAGACCTTTCCCCAGGAGGTTGGGGCCGAGTATGTTTCCTGAAAGGCCGTCTTCTAAAAGACCGATTAATGAACCGAACAATATCCCTTTTGTCTCGCCGTTTTTCAGCCCGAAATAATAGGCAATTGCCGCTGTGAGATTAGGCGACATTCCAAACACCGATATGCGGCTCTCGAGCAGAAGCGCAAGAAATATTATGCCCCAAAATAAAGCCCTTTTCATCGTCTTACTATTACAACCTCTTCGAGAGTCCTGGTGTCCTGAAAAGGAACAACCTCTATGTTCTGAAAAAGACCTGCGCCTTTTGGGGTTATTTTTGTTACAGCGCCTACCGGTATATCTACAGGAAAAAGGGAGTCGAGCCCCGATGTCAGCGCCGTCTCATTTGCCCGCACTTCATATTCGTGAGAGACATATTTAAGAATGCAGACCCTTGAGCCTGTCCCCGAGATTATGCCCTCGGTCCTGCTCTCATGAAGCCTTATTGCCGCTGAAAAATTTATGTCATTAATCAGAAGCACTGTAGAGTAGAAATCCGAGGATGATAATATCTTGCCTACAAGACCTCTGGGAGTTATGACCGTCATATCTTTTTCTATGCCGTTGCGGCTGCCCTTGTCTATTACGAGTGTATTGGCCCACCGGTCATTTCCCCTCGCAATAACCCTTGCAGCAGCTACAAATCTTTTCTCTTTTTCTTTCAGGGAGAGCAGTTCCATGAGCCTTGCATTTTCAAGCCATGCATCTTTATATTTCTGCCTGTCCATAAGCAGATTATTGTTCTCTTCCCTTAATCTTTTGTTTTCTTCGTCTCTCAGCCGCATTTTTTTAAACGAGCCCTTCAGCGTTGAGCACATGGAATGGATTGCATTGTTGGCTGCATTAACAGGATACTTTAAAAGTTTCAGGGGATTGGAAATTCCCCTGTCTGATTGATATGTCATCAGTATGAATGACACAATAACGAGAGAGAAGAAAAGCAAAAGCCTTTTTCTGGGCATTAATTAATAGCTATCTTCCTTAAAAGTTCCAGTTCATCGAGCATCTTGCCGACGCCCCTTACCACAGCAGTCAAGGGATCATCCGCCACTATGACAGGAAGCCCTGTTTCTTCTTTTATCAGAAAATCAAGCCCTCTCAAAAGCGCTCCTCCGCCGGCAAGCACTATGCCGCGGTCTACAATGTCTGCCGCAAGTTCAGGGGGAGTATTTTCGAGAGCAACCTTTACCGTCTCAAGGATTATATTTACAGGCTCGCTCAGGGCCTCTCTTATTTCATCCTCATTGATTGTTATGGTCTTTGGTATGCCTGATATCAGGTCCCTTCCTTTTATTTCCATCTCGCGCGGGGCATCCCCATCTGACGGAGAGGCGGAACCTATCTCTATCTTTATCTGCTCCGCTGTCCTGTCTCCTATCATAAGGTTATATCTGCGTTTCATGTGCGCTATGAGCGCCTCATCCATCTTATCGCCGCCGACTCTTACGGCCTTGCTGTATACAATGCCGTCAAGCGATATGACTGCTATGTCGGTTGTGCCGCCTCCGATATCAACTATCATGTTTCCCGATGGTTCGCCGACAGGCAGACCCACGCCGACTGCTGCGGCCATCGGTTCTTCAATCAGATAGACTTCCCTTGCGCCTGACGCCTGTGCGGCATCTTTCACAGCACGCTGCTCAACCTGTGTTATGCCTGACGGAACGCCTACAATTACTCTCGGCGATACAAAACTGCGCCTGTTATGCACCTTTGCAATAAAATATTTAAGCATCTCGCCTGTAGCGTCAAAATCTGCTATAACCCCGTCTTTCATCGGTCTTATAGCCGTAATATTCGCCGGGGTTTTGCCGAGCATTTTCTTGGCCTCTATGCCGACTGCAATAGGTTTCTTAGTGTCTTTTCTTATAACAACAACAGAGGGTTCATCGCAGACTATGCCTTTGCCTTTGACAAATACAAGAGTGTTTGCAGTTCCGAGGTCTATGGCAAGGTCATTTGAAAACCAGCCGAGGATATTGCTGAAAAACATTTTTCTCTCCTTTTTTAACTCTTAACTTTTAACTTTCAACTTTTAACTTTTCTTGAATAACAGTTGTCTTTGCGAGCTCATCGCCCAGACGCATTCCTTCCTTGCTTCCAAGGAGCATTATAAACTCAAATGCCAGAATAAGCGCTATAAAAATCCATCCGATCAACGGAATCTTCCAGAGGACAACCCCAATACACAGCGCCATATTCCTTAATATCGAATCTCTTACCGAACATGCCTGGCCGGTAGTAGTGGAAACAACCTTTAAGCCTATAAGCTGTTTCCCGAAGCTTCTTCCTCCAAAAAGTCCGTCGCTGATGAAGAGATAGGCTATCCCTGCAAAAAAACCAGCCCTCGGGATTATCTCTGCTGCTGCTGCGACAATGATAAAATCAAGGCTTTTAGCCACACCCCTGAGAAGCAGGCCAGCCCGCTTAGCATCTTCCAACATTTATAATTTTAACAAAAAATGGCTTATTTATCAAATATAACCCCGCAGTTATCAATTATAACCGCTATACAAAACTTTCCTTTTTAGTATAAAATTCTTCTATGAAAAAAATTGACGCGGTTGTTAAATTTCACGGGCATGTATGTCCCGGCCTTATGCTCGGCTACAGGGTGTCTGAATTAGCTCTAAAAGAACTCGGCAAAAGGTCGAGGGATGAGGAGATCGTCTCAATCGTGGAAAACAATTCATGCGCTGTTGACGCTGTTCAGGTCATGACGGGCTGCACATTCGGGAAAGGGAACCTGATATTCAAGGATTACGGCAAGCAGGTTTATACATTCATAAAGAGGCCGTCGGGAAAAGCGGTAAGGATCTCAATTGACTGGACGCCTCCTCCTGAAACTGAAAAAGAAAAGGAGATGTGGCAGAGATATATGAAGGGCGACCGCTCAAGCGCTGTCCTCAAAGCTGTCCATCAGAGGAAATCAAGGAAGATAGATTCGATTTTAAAGGCAAGCGACGCCGATTTATTCAGGGTAAAACATTTTAAGATGCCGCTGCCTGAAGAGGCAATGATATACCCGAGCGTAAGATGCGAAAAATGCGGCGAGAAGACAATGGAGCCGAGGCTAAGGGTGAAAAAAGGGAAGATGTTGTGCATCCCGTGTTTTGAAAAATAAAATTATATGTGATGGAGTTGCAATCATGAAAGACATAATCACAAAGGCAAACATACTTATTGAGGCATTGCCATATATTCGGAATTTTTCTGGCAAGACGTTTGTAATAAAATACGGCGGCGCTGCGCAGGTTGAGGAAAATCTTAAAGATTCATTCGCGCAGGATATTTCTCTCTTGAGTTTCATAGGCATACGTCCCGTGATTGTGCACGGCGGCGGGCCGAAGATAAGCTCGACCATGGAGAAGATGGGGAAAAAACCAAAGTTTGTTCAAGGCCAGCGCGTAACGGACAAGGAGACCATGGACATTGTCGAGATGGTTCTTGGCGGGCTTGTGAATAAAGAGATAGTCTCTCTGATAAACAAACACGGCGGAAAGGCAATCGGCCTGAGCGGAAAGGACGGAGAACTTATAAAGGCGAAAAAGAAGATTATTAAAAAAGCCTCTCCCGAGACAGGGGTCGAGGAGATAATTGATCTCGGATTGGTCGGCGAGGTAACGGATATTAATTCGCAGGTGCTGGAGAGCCTTGAGAAGGAAGATTTTATCCCGGTTGTATCTCCAATAGGCATTGGCCGCCACGGAGAAACTTTTAATATAAATGCCGATTTTGTTGCCTCTGCAATCGCATCAAAACTTAAGGCTGAGAAACTCATACTCCTTACAGATGTGCCGGGCATAAAAGATAAAAAAGGCGATACGATCTCGACTCTCACAGGAAAAAATATCAAAAAACTGCTTTCCGACAACACTATCTCCGGGGGCATGATCCCCAAGGTAAATGCCTGCATCAAGGCCATCGAAAGCGGAGTAGCAAAAACCCATATAATTGACGGCCGCACGCCGCATTGCCTCCTGCTCGAGATTTTTACGAAAGAAGGCATAGGCACAGAGATTGTAAAGTAACCCCGCGTTGATCCCTGTCTAAAAATACCCCTTACCATTCATCTGATTATTTGATATGCTTATTTTAATAAATCAGATCCTCAGGAGGGGGCATGGCAATTCAATCTTTGTTCTGCGAAAAATCCGCTATCGCAAGAAAACAGACAGACCTTATTCAGATAAATTTAGGAAACAAATGTAATCAGACCTGCTCTCACTGTCATATCGGGGCATCGCCGGCCGGAGAAAATAATATGGAGGCTTACGCTGCGGAGAGGATTCTGGATAAACTCATAGGATTGGACATAAGAAATATTGAATTCACAGGCGGGGCCCCTGAACTTAACCCAAACCTTACTTTATTCATTAGAGAGCTTTCAGCATGCGGCAAGGATATAACAGTGAGGACAAACCTCACTGTGCTGGATACGTCAGAGTATTCTTTTTTTATTGAATTATACAGAGAAAATAACGTGAAGATAATAGCTTCCCTGCCGAGTGTATATAAGAAATTTACCGACATTCAGAGAGGCGAAGGCGTCTTTGATAAAAGCATAAAGGTATTGAGAACATTAAATGAAATCGGCTATGGCACGGCAGGCCTTTTGCTCGATCTGGTCCATAATCCCGCCGGAGCATCCTTCCCTTCCGAACAAGCATCTCTTGAAAAAGAATATCAGATGATGCTGAAAGAGAGCTACGGCATCCATTTTAATAGTCTTATTACCATTGCAAATTCTCCTGTCAATAGATTCAAAGACTATCTGATGAGGGAAGGAATTTTCGGTTGTTATATGAATATGCTCGAGCGAAATCATAATTCGGGCACAATTGAAAACCTTATGTGCAGGCATCTTTTATCAGTGGATTACCAGGGGCATTTGCATGACTGTGATTTCAACCTTGCCCTTGGAATAAGAATCAAAGATTTTGAAGATATAAAGTTCTGGGATGTGGATATAGGCAACTTCAAGCCTGAGATAACATTCGGCAGGCACTGTTATGCTTGCACGGCAAATCAGGGAAGCAGTTGTCATGGAATCCTGATAAAGGATAGCGCTGAAACAAAAAATATAAAATGCTGCGGGGGTTCAGGATATGATTCAAGGTCGGAAGCAAATAGAATATCCTGCTTCTGAAAAAAGGGCAGTGCTTATGTTTGTAAAGACTCCTGAAAAAGGAAAGGTGAAATCACGCCTGTCCGGAGTCCTCGGCGAAGAAATAACGCTCGAACTTTATAAAAATTTCGTGATGGATTTAATCGAGACCTTGAACAGAGGGAAATTTCATTTCAGCATATATTTCTATCCTCCTGATTCAAAGGAGAAAATGGTAAGCTGGCTGGGCAGCAAATATTCATTTATGCCCCAGGAGGGAAACGACCTCGGCGAGAGAATGAAAAATGCCTTCACGCTCTCATTCTTGCAGGAATTCAGGCATGTAATCGCAATCGGCAGCGACAGCCCTGATCTGCCCGATAAGGTTATTGAAAAGGCATTTCTTTCCTTAGTAAATAATGATTCTGTTATCGGCCCGTGTTTTGACGGAGGCTACTACCTTATAGGTTTTAGGTCCGAGACCTTTATCCCTGATCCTTTTAAGGGAATTGAATGGGGGACTGATAATGTTTTTGAAAATACATTGAAGATCCTGAAAGAGAATTATCAAAAGACCCATATCCTTCCAAAATGGAGAGACATTGATAGGCACGAAGATTTAATAAGATTTGCGGCAATGAATAAAGACAGACCTTCAAATACAATGAGATGCCTCCTGTCCCATAAAGAGATATTGGAATGAAAAAATACGATTACGATCTTATAGTAATCGGCGGCGGTGCAGCCGGTTTTGTCTCCTCAAAACTCGCGGCAGGCCTGGGTAGAAAAGTCGCCATGATAGAAAAAATCAGACTGGGAGGCGAATGCACGCTGAACGGCTGCATACCGAGCAAGACGCTGATAAATACAAGCAAGCTTGTATATCAGATCAGGAATATAAAAAAATACGGCTTAGCCTTTGATCCATCACCCGATATTAATACTGATAATGTAATGACCCAT
>SCSY01000072.1 GCA_004298625.1 Nitrospirota bacterium
TAAGGAAATCAGGCTTCAATGAGGCGATAAATTACAGCTTTATGAATGAGGCTGATCTGGATATGCTCCATATTCCTCAGGGAGACCGCAGGCGCAAGACTATCTCGATAAAAAACCCCCTCAGGAAAGAGGACTCGTTGCTTCGCACAACGCTTATCCCCGGCCTGATCGGCAATTTCATCTATAACTTTTCAAGGGGAATTAAAGACATAAAGCTCTTTGAGGTATCCAGGGTATTCGAGGATATGGGCAGGCCTTTGCCGCTTGAGATTGCGTGTATAGGCGGCATCTTTTATATGGAAAAACTTCCTTCTTTGTGGAAGGAAGACGCCGGAGGCTTTTATCTTGTCAAAGGCGCGATCGAGGCATTGTTTGAAGCATTGCATATCAGGGGCTATGCATTTGTTCCGACCCGGGAGCCGTTTCTTCATCCCGGACTATCATGTGATATCCGTGTTTCAGGCGCGAATGTCGGTTTCCTCGGCGCGCTTTCACCTGCGGTGACTGATAAGCTGGATCTGAAGGTGACGAAACCCGAGATTATTGTATTTGAGATGGATATCGATAAGTTGATCTCTATGATCCCTGTTTCTCTGGAATATTCGCCGATACCGAAATTTCCGTGCATAGAACGCGATATGGCGATTATTGTGGATGAGAGGCTCAGCGCGTCCGATGTGGGTAACCTGATAAGGGCCTATCCCTCGGAACTCATAGAGGAGGTCTCGATCTTTGATCTCTATAAGGGCAAGCATATACCTGAGGGGGAGAAGAGTCTTGCATTCACAATAAGATACAGGTCAGGGAGCAGGACGCTCATGGAATCCGAAGTGGAAGACCTGCATCAGAATATTGCCAAATATATCACGGCAGAGACAGGCGGAAAGCTGAGAGTCTGAGGGTCTGTGAGACCGCTTATAGGGATAACCGCGGACGTTGAGGACAAATATCTAAAACTCAACAAGCAGTATGCAGAGGCTGTTGAAGCTGCCGGAGCCTGTCCGATATTGTTAGCGCCTTCCAAATGTGTCGAAAAGCTTGCGTTAAAAATTGACGGCCTTCTTATTCCCGGCGGCGACGACCTCCATCCTTCCTATTACAACGAAGATGCAGATTATGAAATGAAGCTTGTTGACAGGCAAAGAAGCGACTTTGAATTGGCGCTTATACATGAGATAATCAGGGTAAGAAAGCCCCTGATGGGTATATGTTATGGAATGCAGCTTATCAATGTTGCTTTTAAGGGAAATTTGTATCAGGACATAAAATTGCAAATGCCTCTGGCAATGGATCATAAAAAGGACTATCATTTAATTAATGCAGGCGATAACAGGCTGATAGAAAGCGGCGAATATAACGTGAACAGCTCTCATCATCAGGCAGTAAAGGTTCTCGGCACGGGATTAAAGCCGCTTGCCGTGTCTGCCGATAATATTATGGAGGCATTTTGTAAGGATGACTATCCGTTTCTTCTGGGAGTTCAGTGGCATCCTGAACGGTTACAGGATAAACTGTCGGAAAAAATCTTCAGGGGTTTTGTGGAGGCTGCGCTTGGGAAGGAATAGTTATCCGACATATAAAATATAGAAGGGAGGACAAATGCTTAACAGAGAGGAACTAAGGGAGATCGCGTCGATCCATGGAAACGGCAGCTATTTTGTGAGCCTCTACCTGAATGTAAATCCGGTTACCAATGCAAAAGGAGACTATGTAATACACTTTAAAAATATGCTCAGGGATATCTCGGCGGGGACAGACAAAAAAATAATTAAAAAGGTTAAATCCGACCTTGAGAATATAGAGTCATTTTTTATCAGCAGCAAGAGGGGGTTTAAGAAGGGGCTTGCAATCATCAGCTCGTCCGAAAACTCTTTCTGGAAAGAGTATAACCTTGCAGTTCCCGTAAAGAACGAGATTGTAGTTGATAAAATGCCGTATATAAAACCCCTGCTTGATATACTCGATAACTATCAGCGGTATGCGGTGCTCCTTGTTGATAAAGAATCCGCGCGCCTTTTTCTTGTGCATCTTGGCGAGCTTGAGGAATACGGCGAGATACATACTCCCGATATACCCGGGAAACATAAAAAGGGCGGCTGGTTTTCCCTCTCGCAGAATCACTATGAGAGGCACATTGATTATCATGTAGGCCTCCACCTTAAAGACGTCATGAAAAAACTGGAGTTATTTTTGGCGGAAGAAAAAATAATGAGGATACTGATAGGAGGGTCTGAAGAGGCGGTTTCAAGGGTAAAGGAGATGCTTCCCAGGGCAGCCGCCGAAAAGGTGATAGGTTTCTTCCATGCCGAAATGT
>SCSY01000073.1 GCA_004298625.1 Nitrospirota bacterium
GCCTATACGGTTTTCGGCGCAAAGATATCCCAACCATTCCTGGAAAAATGGGAGGCCTATGTGAGTGTGAACAACCTCTTTGATAAGAACTACGAACCGGAGAGCGGCTTTCCGGCCCAGGGTCGAAATATATGGCTGGGAGTCATTTATAATTATTAATATGAATCATAAGAATTTTTAAGGATAATGGGCCATAGCGGTCCGATGAGACAACACAGAGGGAAGAACCTGGCCTGTGGCCTTTCTTCCCTTTGTCTTATTATCAGCAACTTTAACAGGAGTGCAACATGAAAAACAGACTGACATCCTATCTATTATTTATTACGGTCTTTCTTTTCCCATGTGCGATTTTCGCTGAAACTCAATCTTCCATTACGATTTCAGGAGAAGTGAAGCAGCCGTTAAGTATCGCAATTGATAAGCTTGCCGGATTTCAGACGGTTAATGTCCAATTGAACGAGGTTATGAGGGATAAGACATACAAAGGCGCATTCAATTATCGCGGTGTTGCCTTAAAGACGCTGCTCGATATGGCATCGATTGAAAAGAAAGCAAAATCCTCATCAAAGGGTATCGACCTCGCCATCAAGATCACCAACAAGGAAGGCAAGTCGGTTGTTCTATCCTGGGGAGAGATTTATTATCGCAACTCCGGGGATATTATCATCGCTACCGAGGCTACTCCTATAAAGCCCCACAAGAGTTGTGCAAACTGTCATAAGGATGAGAAATACTATAAACCCTATCTTGATGTATTAGACCGTAAAGTTGAATTTCCTAAGCTGGTTGTAGGGGGCGACGGATACGCGGAACGATCTATCGAAGGCGTTACGAGCATTGAGGTTATCAATCCAGCTCATGAAGAGGTTAAAAAGGGCGCAAACTCAGGTGCAGGAAAATTATTTTCGCCATCTTTTTCAATCAACGGCAGCGTTAAAAAAGAAATGATATTAACGGACCTGTCAAAGTATCCAAGGAAGGAATTGAGGATGATCCATATGGGAGAAGGCAAAGGGTTTCACGGGATAGGGGATTATTCCGGACCAACCTTGAAGACCCTTGTTGAAGAAGCCGGTGTTAACAATGATCTTACGACTGTCTTTATAGTCACGGCGCCTGACGGCTACAGGTCCTTATTTTCCTATGGAGAGCTGTTTTTAAACAGAGGTGACGATTCAATTATTATAGCAGATAAGATAAACGGCAAGGCAATAGAGGAAGAGGGGAAATTTTTCCTTGTTCCGTGCGATGACATCATGTCTGACCGTGATGTGAAATCGGTTGAAAAGATAGAAGTGCTTTCTCTGAAATAGGCCGATTCAAACATTAGTATAAAAATGGCCCGCAATTCCTTTCCCGCTTGCACGGGAATCAGGGATGGAGGGCCATTACATTATTGACTTGGAAGGGTATAAATGGTTTTATTTAGCCAAAACAGAGGTGATGTCATGAGCCGAGGATATGTCGTTTTATCAATTGCAATATTGGCAATGTTTTTTCTTTTTACTGACGGGTTGTGTGAAGAAAAGATCATCAAGATGTCCACCACCACGAGCACTGAAAATTCCGGACTCCTGGATTTTTTACTTCCTGCGTTTACAAAAGACACCGGCATTCAGGTGAAGGTCTTTGCCAAAGGAACCGGCGCAGCGATCAGAGACGGCATGGACGGTAATGTGGATATTGTCTTTGTACATGACAGGGCTAAGGAAGATAAGTTTATGGCAGATGGATATGGGGCCTATCGCCTGTCAGTGATGCATAATGACTTTGTCATCCTGGGTCCGAAAAACGATCCTGCCGGTATAAAGGGCATGTCTGCCGCAAAGGCGTTGAAAAAGATCGCCGAATCTAAATCTGCATTTATATCAAGGGGCGACGACAGCGGGACCCACGCCAAGGAACAGGAACTCTGGAGGTTTTCGGGCGTGACACTGGACACGAAAAAGACTGAAGTAATAAAAGACGGCAAAACCGCGAATCTTGAATACAATTATCCTGCTGTTCTTGGAGACCGTTTTATTTCCATAGGGCAGGGCATGGGAAAGACGCTTACTTACGCCGAAGAGAAACAGGCATACACCCTGGCGGATCGCGGGACATACCTTGAATACCAATACGGCAGGGAGCGGGGCCTTGATTTGGCTATCCTTTGCGAGGGCGATGCCGATCTCAGCAACCCCTACGGCATCATTCCGGTAAGTCCCAAAAAATATCCTGATGTCAAATTCGAAGAAGCGGACAAGTTTGCAAAATGGCTCGTGTCGTACAAAGGACAGAAAATCATAGCCGATTATAAGATTAAGGGACATCAGGCCTTTTTCCCGGATGCGAAGAAATAATGACCTTCTTCCTTGACAGTTTAAAATCCAGCCTTCAGCTTATATGGTCTTTTGATAAAGACCTTCTTGTTATCATCTCCGTG
>SCSY01000074.1 GCA_004298625.1 Nitrospirota bacterium
GTGCGGCCGCCTTCTCTTATTGCAAATCTCAGTTCTTTTTCCATTGCTATCGGCGTTATCAGTTCCACTGTCAGGTTTGTATTGTCGCCGGGCATTATCATCTCGACTCCGTCCGGAAGTTGCGCCACTCCTGTTACGTCTGTGGTCCTGAAGTAAAATTGCGGCCTGTAGCCTTTGAAAAACGGTGTGTGTCTTCCGCCTTCTTCTTTTGTAAGTATGTATACGGATGCCTTGAATTTGGTGTGGGGGGTTATGCTACCTGGTTTTGCCAGCACTTGCCCGCGCTCTACTTCGTCTTTGCCTGTTCCCCTCAGGAGCACTCCTACGTTGTCTCCTGCTCGGCCTTCATCCAGCAGTTTCCTGAACATCTCGACTCCGGTTGCTACTGTCTTTTTGGTCTCGCCGAGTCCTACTATTTCAAGTTCTTCTCCTACTTTGACTATGCCTCTTTCTACTCTGCCGGTTACGACTGTGCCTCTTCCTGATATGCTGAATACATCTTCTATGGGCATTAGGAAGGGTTTGTCTATGGGTCTTTCAGGTGTCGGTATGTAGCTGTCTACTGCTTCCATGAGTTCATGCACGCATTTGTATTCTGCTGCGTTCGCGTCGGTGCTCGTTGATTCCATCGCCTTTAACGCGCTTCCTTTTACTATTGGTATTTTGTCTCCGGGAAACTGGTATTTGGAAAGGAGTTCTCTTACTTCGAGTTCTACGAGGTCCAAAAGCTCCGGGTCGTCTACCATGTCTACTTTGTTCATGAATACTACTATGTATGGCACTCCTACTTGTCTGGCAAGGAGGATGTGTTCTCTTGTCTGGGGCATCGGCCCGTCTGCTGCGCTTACTACAAGGATTGCTCCGTCCATCTGCGCGGCTCCGGTTATCATGTTTTTTACGTAGTCGGCGTGTCCGGGACAGTCTACGTGCGCGTAGTGCCTCTTATCCGTCTCGTATTCTACATGCGCTGTCGCTATGGTTATTCCTCTTGCCTTTTCTTCAGGCGCGTTGTCTATCGAGTCGTAGGCCCTGAACGTTGCCTGCCCTTTGAATGCAAGCACTTTTGTTATTGCGGCCGTAAGTGTTGTCTTACCGTGATCCACGTGACCAATAGTTCCTACGTTGCAATGAGGTTTCGTCCTCTCAAATTTAGCCTTTGCCATTATTGCCTCCTTTTAAAAAACATGCTTGATGTTTGATGTTTAATGTTTGATAATCGGAATAAATTTTAATTTCGTTAATCCAACATTAAGCATTAAGCATCCAACACTAAACATTACATTGTCGTTTTCCCAAGCCCATGACCGGGATTGAACCGGTGACCTCATCCTTACCAAGGATGTGCTCTACCAACTGAGCTACATGGGCGATAACTACAGTTTTCAGTTTTTAGTGATTAGTTTCTAGTTACTGACAACTGAAAACTAACAACTGATCACTGTAAATTTAGCTTTGCCAAATTTACTGGAGCGGGAAACGGGATTCGAACCCGCGACCCTCAGCTTGGAAGGCTGACGCTCTACCACTGAGCTACTCCCGCGCTAACTACAGTTTTTAGTTTTTAGTTGTAAGTTTTTAGTTCTGAAACTAACAACTAACGACTAAGAACTAATCACAGCGAATTTTGAATCCGCAAAATTCGCTGGTGGAGAGGGGAGGATTCGAACCTCCGAAGGCAGAGCCAACGGGTTTACAGCCCGTCCCCTTTGGCCACTCGGGTACCTCTCCTCTTACAGTGTCAGGCTAAAAGACTCACACTAATCACTGACACTGCCTTCACTGGAGCCACCGAAGGGATTCGAACCCCCGACCTGATGATTACAAATCAACTGCTCTACCAACTGAGCTACGGTGGCTTTTTTGCTTAACTCATTTAGTGTTATGTTGTCAAAGAAGCAATAGAACAGAAAAAGGCATACTTCTCCTGCTCATCTTATATAACTTATTAATATAAGGGATAAATTATACCACGGTCAATTTGAAAAATTCAAGTATATTCAGGCTTTTCTTGTCTTTTTTCGTAAAATCTACGTTTTCCTTGACCTTTGACGCAAAATCTCAAACATCAACACAGAAGCAGCAACCGAAACATTCAGCGAGTTGACTAAGCCCTTCATCGGCAGGCTGATGACAATATCACATTTTTCGGCAACAGTCTTTCTCATGCCCTTTCCTTCCGAGCCTATTACGAGAGCAAGAGGCATATTGAGGTCAACATCCCACGGCATAAGCCCTGAATCCGCCTCTGCGCCGATTATCGCTATATCCATTTCTTTCATTTCCGAGATTGCATGTTTTATGTTGTTAACCTGAGATACAGGAACATATTCTACCGCCCCAGCAGATGCCTTTGACACCTCAGGCCCTAATCCGGCAGACCTGTGTTCCTGGACGATAACTCCATGAACGCCCGCTGCATCGGCAGACCTCAAGATCGCACCGACATTCCTTGGGTCTTCAATACAGTCGAGGATTAGAAAAAATGGTTTCTCATTTTTCTTCTCCGGAATATTGAGCGCTTCATTAAAATCCGTATACGCTCTTTGAGAGACACTTGCAGCAATCCCCTGATGCCCCTTTGGAAATTTTTCATTGAAAAATCCTATGTCAACGAGCCTAACGGGAATTTTTCTTTTCCCTGCCTCTTTCTCTATCAGGAACAGCTTCTCGCGCCTGCCCGAAGATAAATAGACCTCGTTGATATCTCTGCCTGACTTGAGCGCCTCAAGCACCGGATTCAATCCATATATCCACATAAATTCACCCGCGTTTTTTGATATTGCATGATAACATTTTTCTAAGGCTTTAGCTTCAATCCCTTCAAAAAATTATGTTATAATAAATGCCTGAATTTGAACTTAACATTACATATTTTTTTTTGGGGAGGGGAAAATAACAATGGCCTTAAAACTCGCCAGGAATCTTATTTGTCTTCTTATATTTTTTTTGCTGTTATCGGGGTTAAGTCATATAGAGGCTGAAGAAAATCCTCAGGATTCTCCGGCTGAACAGGAGACAAACAGCGAAGGACTCACAAGAATCAAGGAAGCATTCAAACAAATTAACGAGCTAAACGAAACAACAAAAAAATCTCCGGAGTGGTTAAGAGAAGCATACTCGGGCATAAAGATTAAACGCTTGAACGATATTCCAAAAGAAGAATACGGCGCTTATAAAAAACGTCTCTATAAAGGACAGATTTATATCATAGTCCATCCGGGCTTCTATTCATTTTTTGCAAATAAAAATGCGCCGGAGCCAAAAGAGCGCATAGATGCTTTCCCGGCAAAGAATCTTGCCGATAGAATTTTTTCTGATGCCCCAACCGACAGTCTCGGCCTGAAATTAGCCCAGGAAAATGAAAGGCTTCTCAGAAATTTCCTTGAGTATATGTCTTTAGAGAAGAAGCTCGTTATTCTTATCCTGCCCAGGGATTATAAAAAATATTTAACGAATGGGTATTCGCCCGGGCTTGATGAATATGCCAGATATTTAAATGATCTAACCAATGGGTCCGAATCAATTTTATACATGGAATCTCGAAATCATAATACCGGAGACATGGAAAAAGACGATGTTGAAATACTCTCTGCCTTCCTGAAAGATATCAAGGCTAAGAGAATATTATACAGCGGCGGGTTTGTCGGCAGATGTCTCGATAAATTCAATACCGTGTTAGTGGATAAATTTGGTTATAAGGATTTATATTTCGTGCCTGAATTAGCTTCTATATTTCCCGGGGAACTAAATGCCTCGCATAGTTACCTGCTGACAGAAACCGGGAAAATAAATTTCAAGGGAGTTGCAACATTTTTTAAAGCACAGGATTTTGAAAGAGTTTTAAAGCCAAAGATTAAGCATTCTCATCTAATTCGTGCGTTGGAGAAGATTGAAAAAGTTCAAGCGGGAAACAAATCTTAACTGCCTCTCTAAGCCAGCGCCTTTTCTTATCCGGCATAGAGTGTAAAAATCGCATCCAGCACAGCTTCAGCAGCAGCATCCTTTGCCATCATCGGCAAAGGTGTTTCCTTGTTTTTCTCTATTATCGTTATCTTGTTTGTATCCACATCAAAACCTGAGCCGGACTCTGTTACATCATTGAAGACGATTATATCTGCGTTTTTCTGAATAAGTTTCCTTCGGGCCCTGTCAGGCCGCTTGCCTGTCTCCGCTGCAAATCCAACCAACAGCGGCCTTTTCTTTAATCTGCCTATCTCTGCAAGAATATCGGGAGTATTCTTAAGTTTGACGCTAAGCTTTTCAGACTTATCTATTTTTATCTTTTCTTTTTTCTCAGGCGAAAAATCCGCCGGCGCCGCAGCCATTATGACAACGTCGGTTTTGGGAAGATTTTTAAAAACCGCATCTCTCATCTCCTGAACCGTCTCCACAATGCTACAGGATTTCATTCCCTGAGGCAGCTTCAAAGAGGATGGCCCGCTTATCAGCGTCACATCTGCTCCCCTTCTTACACAAGCTCGGGCAATAGCATATCCCATCTTGCCGGACGATCTGTTGGAAATGAATCTTACGGGGTCAAAATACTCGCGTGTCGGTCCTGCGGTTACGACGATCTTTTTTTTTAG
>SCSY01000075.1 GCA_004298625.1 Nitrospirota bacterium
TTTTTGAGGAGTTTTGCAAAGACTCCAGAGAGTATGAAATTCTGCTACGACTCCGACTTGACCTCTGCCTTCCTCTTCAACACGTACAACGCCGTTAACAACCCTTGCGGACTCAACAGGCTTTTTCCCGCCCGCGAAAATATTAGCCATAATGCCAGCACCGAAATTAGCGCCCTTAAGGAAAGAATCTTCTGCATCCTTTTTTTCGGCGTATGCCTTTTCAACGAGGGGGAGTGTGCCTGGAACAGTCTGGTCGGTCATTGTGGGTTTCTCTTCACCTGCTGCGTGTACCGGTGTGAAAAGACTGTCTGAAACAAAAAGTGCTACGAGCAATAAAGGCAAAATAAATCTCATGTCATTAACCTCCTTCGGTTGTCTTTCTGCCTGTGAGCTAACAAATTGAGAAAAAGCAAAAAAAGAGCGATCTTCGTTGATGTCTTCCTTTCATAGCATTTTCGGCTAAAAGCTCATTTTTTTTCAAGCTTACTATAATCAAACCCCTCATCTCTGTCAATGGAATTTTTTTTATGTTAGCTTGGTCTGTTTACAACCTCATTCTTAGGGTCGTCGTACCATTTAAAATAAGTCAGTGTATTTTCTTTTCCTGATTGAACAAGAGCATCTTTGGTCTTGTCGTCAACATAAGCAATTCCCTTGACTCCCCCGCCTTCAAAGATTAAATTTTTAAACGGGTAATCAGGCATAGTTTCCTCCTAAAATGCTTTTTGTGTCAAAAGTATCTCACTTTGAAACGAGTTTCTTGCCTATGTATGCAGCCTGGCTTACACCGGTCAGAGCCAATATTGATGAATCAACCGTTGGCAGAGAAACTTCAATTGAAGGATCGAGGTATAGCCACATCCGATAAAAGTTTAACAAATAAATCAATGCGCCAATCAATGTCCATGAGAACATCTGCAGGTCGCCTAAATCAATCACTTTCTTATCATCAGTTATTAAATCAAGCAGTAACGGCTTAGAAGCCTTAGATTTTGTTATAGCTCCTGAAGTTATCTGTGAAACTGTAATTGCCTTTGCTCCTACGAAGGAGCCTGCGCTGATGCCCATTAATATCCCGAGGTTTTCAGGAATGCTGATTGCCGAAGAAAAAAATAACAGGTCCGTACCGGCAAAATATCTCTGAAAAAATAGGGTTACATAAGAAAAAATGCCGATAAAAATCCACATAGCCATTTGAAATTTTGAATTGCTGTATCTGTTGTCCTGTCCGACAAAAAGTCCGCCGCCTACTGACTTCAATGCCCCGCTTACTGCCAGCAATAAAATCAATGTCAAGGAAATGCCGAAGGCCATGCTCAGGAGTTTTACTCTTTTGGGCGTTTTTATTATTTCCAGAGTGATTGAGCTAATTGATATGGTATCTCCGGCATCAGTATATCTGATTGTTATGTAATGGTTATCAGGCTTAAGTGAGTTAGGATAAATTGTTCTATCGCCGGCAGCAATTGCAGTAGTGGGTCCCATTTTTATCCTGTAACTATTGGACAAATTCTTCAGCGTAATAATATATTCTTTTACGTCAGTCTCTATAGCAGGAGTTTTCGATGCGATGCCCTCTGAACCTGAAGGAGTTTTTTCTTTATTGAATGTCTCAACCTTTATTACCAGACCTGTAATTGCTCTTTCGGCAGATATTGTTTTATCAGGCGTCGTTTCCGCCAGAACGTTGTTTGAATAAACAAAAAGAAGTAAAAATAATCCCCAATAATAGATATGCAGACTTATTTTTGTTCTGTTCATATTTCCCCCTTTTTTTTAGCTAACCTGCCCACAAGAATGACGCTGAGAACCGAAATAAGGCCTCTTTGCTGAGCTGTTATTTTATACATTAACTCCTCCCTCTTTTAAGTTTTTCTAATCAGGCAACTGTCTTGCTCTTGCGCGCGCTTTTAAGCAGATAACGATTACAGGCTAAAAGAAGTGCGAAGCATTTGCCAATTATTCTTTCTCCTTTTAGCCTGCTGTTAGGTGACTATTTTGCTTGGCAACTTTTCAAAAGATAATACCTCTTGACTTCCAAAAGGGTTCATTTACGCCAATCTATTATCAGCCAATGGCGTGCTATTTCACTCTACCTTAATATTCAAAGTAGCACCAGATACAAAACCATTTTCATTGACAGCAAATAAAGAAATTTCTGGTTGTCCAGTCGCTTCTGATAAAAAATATACTTTTTCGTCTTTAATGAAAATCTCTCCGTGGTCTACTATGAATTTATACCAAAGGGGCCTATCAATCGGATCTCTGGCTTTGACATTCAACGCTACTTTTTCGTTTGCTTTAATAACTCCCTTATCTGACGAAAGCACCTCAATTTCAGGAATTACACCTTTTTCAGAAAGTCGTGGTTTAGTGACAAAAATATTATCTATCTGGTTTGCTATATCAATGACCGATATATTTTTTTTCCCGACACTATGCACACGTACAAGCATGTTAGCGCGGACAAATATCACTGATTGGATAACTTCTCCGAAACCGATGTAAGCAAAATCGCCTACTTCAATCTTTCTTGAGGCAGCATCTGGCAACAGGAAAGCTTCATAATTTCCGGTTAGTTCCTGTAGCAATATTTCGTGAATACGATGCCAAGAAACAGATTCTACCACATCAATTTTAATTAACTCATCACCTTTACCGCTTTTACTTTGCCAAAGATAAGTAAGGGTCTTCTTATCTTCCCTGACTTGTTCGGGAACTGCTTTTATTAAAGACCATTCCGGAATTTCATTGCCTACCATAAAAAATTTCCAGATAAGCAAACGCTTGCCCATATCAGTCTTTCCAGCCCATTTTTCAGGGTTGTACTGCTCATGCTTTTCTTCTTTTCCCAGATTGTTAGCCATTTTTCATGCCTCCTTTTATATAACCTGACGGTGCTGTTTGGTTCCGGGTTGGGGGTTACAATACGAACATCCACTAAGCGAGGTCAAACGATCCCGGTACAAAAGATCCCCGCAATTTCCGAATTTCATATTTACTGGCAACAGCGGGGTATGGGGTGAGAATCTAGGGCTGCTATCCCCATCCACCTTTAAACAGGCATCAAAGACCTCGTCATTAATATCGCATGCTCCTTTCCAGGCAACTTCATGATAATTAAAAGATGCCCAGCTGCAAGGCGTACTCCATGTAGAGTAGCCTATAGAAATCACCTCATTGAGCCCGAACCCCGTCCCCATTCTTGACTGCCATAGGTCGCAGCCGATGATATTTGAGAATGTCGATACTATAGTGGCACAATCCGAGCAGTTAACATACTTTCCGAGCCCTGGCCCGCCTTTCAGTCGCTCTAAAAAATTTGTACATTTAAAGCTTCCCGCCGAATAATTGGAATATCCTCCGCCAGGACAATCATATTCAACAACAGATGGCCCAAGTGCATTTATTCTTTCAGTTACCTTTCCTGCTGCAGTATCTCTGTCCTTTGAACCAATAGCCCATATGCATGAATAGTCCATAACCTCGACCCATGGAAGTTGGTCATTTGCAACACTATAAGGAGTTTGTTTCCAAGGGTCTTTTGGTATCTCTAATAGTACATAAATCTTGTGTCTTGTAGTATCTATATCTACCCAGGGGCTACTGTTATTTAAGCGATACTGCCATTTCCATGTCGTATAATGTATGCCCACCCCGACATCCCATAGATTCGGATCCTTCAACTCAAAAGTAACAAAGCCAGAATCTCCCCCCGGACCAAAAGTGACAAGTTTTTCCTTTACTTCTCCTAACACATTACCAAAGATTGCAATAAATATCTTGATAATCCATCCAATACACCCGCTTGGTGTTATTGTTGGGTCTATAGCTCTAATTTCTGCTTGCTCAATACCATCAGCTTGGAATCTTGCTTGAATAGTGATAGTCTTCCCCTGAGTTTCTTTAATTGCATAAGCAGCAAGAGAGTCTTCGGCACTTGTGCTTATTCCCTGCACCCATTCAGGCACGTTAATAAACTGTGATTTATTCTTCCGAATGTTTAGGGCATCATGGTCGGCAGAGTTTGAATCATGATTGAACTTGATAGCCTTAATGATTATATTCATTTAGAACACCTCCTTTTCTTTAGCAAGTTTTTGCCAATCGTTTCTGGAGTTGCCGAAGTCGCCAAAGACGATTTTGACAAAGTCCGCAATCCATGATTACAACTGTTTTACATGTCGTTTTCAAAGTATCCCTTCTGGAAGTGTCCCCTCAGGCGCTGAATCCAGAAGCAATCTTTCAAAAGCTCGGTTCTTGTCTGTACGTGATTCGCGTCCCTTAACCGTTTTCATCGTGATCACGCCATTATAAGCAAACCATTCCATATCAGGCTTGCATCTGATAAAGCAACCCCTGTAGCCAAGTGGTGGGGCAGACGGCAATGCATCTCCCCACCCTGACAGTCCGTTCCAGATTTTCTCTAAATCCCCGACAATCTTTTCGCCGACATTCCATGTCGGATCGGGACGTCCTGAAAAAATTAAAGCGCCTGCAATACATCCCTTCATTTATTTGATTTTGATATGCCCGTGCATTACGACCATAAACGTGCAAAAGTCCGTATATGGCCCCCTGTCTGCCGTCCGGGGATCCGGAATTGTAACGCCGCTGTTATCAAGATTAGTTACTGTCGTACCTCCCGGTTTATGCGACCAGTATTTATTTCTACCTTTTCTGTACCAATGGAAATCCCAGCCCGGCGCTATGACCAATGCTACCAGGTGTCCTTCCTTTGGGCATTTATTATCTGCAGCAGGGCTATCTATCAGTTCATCTTTTACAGCAGCAGGCTTGACAGAAGCACAGGTTAGTGCTGCGTACATTGCACCTGCCGCTTTGCCAGGTTGCGCAAATGTATCGGTGCGGTAATTTGTGGCATAGTTATAACAATTATTATTGAATTGCCTTTGTCCGCCGTCGTTCCACCAATTAGGTTCATAGAGTGGAGCACACTGACAGGGATTAATCGGCGGCCAAATAATTTTCCCTTCCCATGGCCATTCTGCCCGTAATTCTTTAAAGCGCTTTATTTCTTTTTTTACGAATATCGGAAATTTTTCCCCAAGGCCAAGTTTTCGGATAGGTCCGGTGCTCCCGCAGATAAAATCTTCAAATGCTTCATCTGCCGCGAAGTGAGAGAGACGAGGGCCAAACATGCTGCCGTGAACCAAACGCAGCGCTTTCGGGAGCCCCCTTGCAAGCTCATCAGTCTGCTCTATAATCAATCCTCTATATCCCAATGTCGGAGTCGGTGGCAGCCCCATTTCTCCCTTTTTGAGCTTTCTTACAGGCTGCAGACGCTCTATCGCTTCATGAGCCTCTCTCCCTGTAAGTTCAATTACAGGATTTTCCCTACCGCTAAAAATATCAATCGTAATTCGTAATGCCATGATTCAATTTCCTCCTTTATTTTATTTTGGTTAAAAACTGCTATACATAGCTCTCAAAACAATTCTTTGCTGTTTTCGCTATTTTATCCTTAGTCTTTCCAGGCCACTGATTACATCCCCGCCGATGTTTAAAGAAATCAGCAATGAGTGTGTGTCTCCTCTCTCGTCTCTGACTTCTGCCTGAATCTCCCATACAGGTGAAAACCTGCCAATCGGGGCCAGTGCGGGTTTGTACCGCAGTTCAGGAGTTGCTGTTTTAACTATTTCGCCTTTATATGCACGAAGTTTCTTACGCAACGTGCTGTTAATCGCTTCCATGTCAATGATATGTTTCTGCTGATGCTTGAAGTAACGGAGTTCTTCGAATGAGCCGTCATAGGCATTGAAGATGGCTGCCAATCGGGAATCTTTAAACGGGATCAAGTAATAGGAATAGTCGTCTGCTTTTATCAGTATCGGTTTCTCAGTCCTGATATCTCCCTTCAGAACCTCGAAGGATTTCCGGGCGAGTCTTCCTTCTCTCGCTTTTCTGAGCCAATCAGAAAAGTATCGCTCGATTTTCTCCACAGGAAGAATCTTCCCTTCTAAGACCCATTTTGGCGCCCTGACGGTTATTTTGGCCTTTGGCGGCTCGATTATGGCGATGTACTTGTTGTGCCATGCGCTGCCGGGTTTGTTCAGGGGGACTCCCCAGTATGAAGAGCTTGACAGCCAGACAGCGCCACTCACCCACATTGAGGAGGGATTCCCTGGTAAGGGGTCATAGAAGAATATGTTCTGCAAGGTGACAACTCCGGAAAAAGGAGGTTTTACATCGGTCTGAAATCCAATTACAGATACCCAGCGCTCGCTGTCGCCAACCGATACCGGCATCAGATATTTTTGGGTGTCCATGTAATACAACATTTTTCCAAGAGCAATAAATTTGTCCGTATTCGAATAGTCAGACCAGTGGCCGCAGGGTAAAAGAGCAGGGTCACTCAATACGCCTCTGATGCCGGAGGGACTGCTGAACCACAGCGTGGGCTCGGAATTGTGCAATACGATTGAATTGTATATATCGTCCTGACTGTTATAGTGCCGGGCGGCTACGGCAGGGCAAGAATTAAGCGCCATTTGAACACAGGCTGGTCCGATGTAATGGTCTTTCTCCGCAACATACGGCAAGGTAGTAGCCGGCTGAGTATCCGGCAACATTAAAGAATAGCATCCAGCGTCACTTGCGGTAAATGCCATTTGAAACAGTACGACTGCCAGAACTGTCAAAAATAAATATTTGGTTTTCATTTTTTTTGCCTCCTTTATTATGGTCTATCAATAGTTACATGCCAGGTGTCTTCCACGGCGTGATAGATCAGACCATAGCCATTTGTGGTTCGTTTGCTCGCTGTTAGCCTGAACTGGTATGCACAGTCAGGCATTATCGCTGGTGTATAGGTATTACCTTTATAATCAGTGATGTAGCCGAAGCCGCCCTGCCATAACGGACTGCCTACTGCATTGTTATTGTAATTGTCTTCAGCTTTGCTGGGTGCTGTTGGCTTGGGACTGACAGACGCATTATGCCCGTAGATTGCATTCAGCGCATAGTCCTGCAGGTGTCCGCGCTGATCGTAGGCGCGGAAGTTCACGCTGATTTTATCGCTTATGCCTGTGCCGAAGTTGAGAATTTGGCATACACTTTTGCTGACCCCGTTGAGTTTCATATCCAGAATCTTCACTGTAGGCGGGGTATTGTCTATCTGGAGAACTATTTCGCCATAGTTGGGGTCAATGATAATATCCGAACTTGTAGCCGGTATCAAAGTTGTACCTGACTGCTTATATGCAGCTATCCTGAACCTGGTGAGTCCATCTGTTACCAGCGTGGAGTTAAATATGGCTACACGGTCAAACCATGACCATGGCGTGTTCGGCCTAACGAAATATGGCACTCTGTAAAGATTATTTATGCCTCCGTAAGAGACAGGCCCCATTGATTCGGACACCCAGTGCCAGTTAAGCGGATTTGGATCTGACGTGCTATACCACTTGTTGGGCAATGATGTTTCGATATCGGCCCATGTGATCCCGCCGTCTGCACTGTACTGCACTTTGTAGTAGGCAATTTGAGATTGACTTCCAAACCAGCCGAACATGTGTAAGGCGCTGCCGTAAGGCTGGTCAGTGTTTGCTCCGGTAAAACTGTACGGCGCTTTCCGGGGGCGATGATAGCCTTGACTGGTAACAACGCTCCCTTTAGAGTCAATATTTGCCGTCTCGTGATTGCCTATTCTTGTGAACAGAAAAAGTTTGTTGTTCGGAACTGAGGCAGGGGTTACTGCTGGATTAGAGCAGACAGCCAGCGACGATGCCACGTTCAACGATATAGTTGCGCCAGATGCCACGTTCCAGTGCGTCCCTGAGGCTTTTTCTTCGTAAATAACTTCTGCAGATCCGTTGATATTCTGGGTGAACACAAAGATAATATCCGGTCCGCCCACTTCAAAGCCGTCTCCGGAAGGCCATGGAAATGTCAAGGTAAAATTACCGCTTTCATTTACATTTGCAGTTGCCAATTCCGGACTGTTGATTGTATACGAACCGCCGGGCAAAGGGTCGACTTCAAAAGCTTTAACTACGGCGCCATATGGCGCCCAGCCAGGCATTGTGCATTCGGCATGGCCATTGACTGTGTAGGCAAACGCCTGGCTGTTACCAGCCGCAAGAACGAGCACAGCCGCCAGATAAATCAGCCACATTATTTTTGTGAGTTTCATTTCGTACCTCCCTTTAAATGTTTTTTCCATCCCGAACCGCCTGTACCGATACCACCTCGTTTCGTTTTTACAAGATTTTTCATAAATAGTCTCCTTTCAGTTCTCTGCCCACGCTGAGCAGATAACTTGTTTATGTCCTCCGTTCGCTTTAATTTCCGCTTACTATAATCAACCTTCTCCCCTCTGTCAATTGCCCTGAAATCGTCAATTTTCGGCAGGCAGACAGGATAATTTACTTTAATAAAACACCTTAACTATTTGAAATAAATGCTTTTTTATTGACCCTAATCAGGCTGTTATACAGTAAAAAGCAGAGTTACTAACAATCTCTCTGCAATAAATGTAATAAAAAAGACAAGAAATGTAATGTATTTTTTCAAAAAAGTTGTGATACTACACTGGGATTTTAAGGCAGCAATTAAACTTTTCAGGGAGGTTTTTTTATGTGTCTTGTCACGTCAAATATCGAAAAACTTTCAAGATGGAATTGGGAGGGGGATGAGATAATCCATAAATGCATAGTGCCGTCTTCCCGTTATGTGGTTGGCGCCAGCACAAGGAAAAAATATGATATTGATGTAAGGGAGTTCCTTATCACCGAAAGAAATGAGATAATGAGAAAAACAATAAAGGAAGATATTAAAAGCTATATTCAATCTAAAGGCGGTGATTGGAATCTGTTTCAGGAACGCACGTCAGGGGCCTTTGATTACCGTGCAAATATTATCCGCACCTATGTCTCCGAAACAATAAAATATGCCGGTAAAGGGGGCAGTGACCCATGGCAATTTCCGGATGAAACGTTATTTTTAAAATCAGGCGACTGCGAAGACAGGGCTTTTCTTATTGCATCGCTTCTTATTGCCTCGGGCATCAGTTCATATAATGTGCGGGTTGCGCTCGGCAGGGTCAAAACTTCCGACAATGATTCATATGACCATATGTGGGTGATGTATAAGAATGAAAAAGGACACTGGATGCTTATTGAACCGCTGATAGTCAGGAGAGGGAGGGAGAGGGCGGATATGAGCGGCAGAGAATACAGGAGAAGCAAGACTATGGCTCAATATATCCCGTCTTATCTTTTTAACGATGCGCATCTCTGGATTGTAAAACACAATGAAAAACAGAGGCAGTTTCAGGCTATGATCGGGAGGAATTGGAAAAAGTTTAATCCAAAATTTGCAGGAGAGGTTCATCAGACAATTCTTAACATGGCGCTGAAAGGCGCAGACGAGAGCATTATCCAGAGGCTTAATGGATATTTCCATAAGGCTGTGCTGAAAACAATCGGGCCTATTGTTGATGACATTGACAGGAGAACGTATGACCCCCTTGACCATTTTGACAACGGCTATATCAAAGAGGGATGGGAACAGATAAATAACAGGCTTAAAAGTTTTAAGACTAATAATGAGAAAAACCTGGACGATTTTGCTCTTGCAGCACATGCGATAGCAGATTTTTATGCACATACCACCTATGTGCATTTTTCGAAAATAATCAAGAGCGAAAAAGGCGGTTATGCGCAACTTTATGATCCCCAAAACCCGATAGCAGGGCTCAGGACAACTCCGGATTATTCTTCCGGTTCGACCTTTGAGCTGACGGGTAATGACTTCTCAATAAACTCTTTTTTTTGGGCTGAAACAGACAAGGCTAAAATCCCCGATGTATGGAAAGGCAAGATTATATCAGGCAGATATGCACAGGAGAAAGATTCGCAGGGAGATATCGTTAAATCGGTGATAGAAGCCTGCAATAAAATTCCTGACAGATTTTTAAAGGCAAAAGATTTTTATAAAAAAGGTTCGCTGCCGCATCATAACGAGATAGCCGTAGATCAGGAAAGAATTGATAAGAATCACAGGCTCTATAAGAGAGATTCAGCCGATGAACGGATTGTTTTCAAAAACCAGTTTTTGTGGAGGCGGAATGCAGCAGTGCTTCATGTAAGAAAGGCATTTTATGAAAACCGGGATCCCAAGCGCATTTCTCTTAACTGGAAGATGCCGCCGACACTGGCTGAAACAGGAAGTTGAAAATATGAGATTGCATCGCTTGAATAATGAAAGGAGAGCAAGATGCCGATAGATGCGCATTGTCATTTGTTTAACAAAGATGTCCTGTCGGGATGGATAAGGATTCTGATGACATTGATGAATCTGGAAAATGTTACCGGAGCGATTGCAAAAGGAACTGGTGAAGGTGATGCAGGCAACGCCAGGGATTATCTGAAGAGGATTAATAAGTTTTTAAGCATTGGATTGAAAGACAGCAGCGAAGATATATACGAGGAGATGATGCTGGTGTATGGAAATGGGTTTATTGTTGTGCCGCTTATGCTTGATCTGTCTTATGTTGCGACAAAGGAAGAACATGACAGATTTGTAGCGGAATATTTTGACAGCGATAAGCTGTTCAGCAATATAAATGACAATATCGGCGAGATTATCGAAAAAATAACAGGTCGCGATGTCACAGGGGAACTCAAGGAGGAACTTGATGACTTCAGAAGCAAGTATTTGCATCTGAAGGATAAAACGAAAAGCCTGAGAGAAAAAATAGATATTTTTGATCACGGGTCCGGTTTTAAAAAACAGATAAAACAGTTGTCTGATATTAAAAAGAAGTATCCGGATAAAGTTTTCCCATTTTTCTCTGTTGATCCAAGAAGATACGGCATAATTCAAATGGTCAAAGACAAAGTTGGTCTCGACAAAAAATTTAGAGGCATAAAGTTATATGCGCCTCTGGGTTTCTCTCCAACGCATCCTGTTTTAATGGAAAAGGGAGGTCTCTATGATTATTGTCAGGAACACAAAATACCTGTTACAGTTCATTGCTCAAATGGCGGATTCGCAACTTTTTCAAAGTCAGTGACCGTCACAGGATATGTTTACCGGAACGGCAGCGCTGAATATGTTACAGACAAAAAAATAGAGTTTAAGCATAACCTGCCTGATTTTAAAAAAATGGTCTTGGAGCGAGCCGTTATGTTAAACCATCCTGAAATATGGAAAAAGGTGCTTGAAGAATATAAAGACCTGCGCATCAATTTCGCCCATCTTGGCGGAGATGATGCGTCATGGACATCTGAAATCCTGTGGCTGATGGGAAATTACGACAACGTATATACTGATCTTTCATGCTGTGCAGATGATGACAGGCTTAAGAAAATAAAGTTGGATATTTATGATAAGGCGTCAGATAATGTGAAAAACAAGATAATGTATGGCTCTGATTTTTATATCCTTATGCTCTTTGAGGATGAGTTAAGTGTTTATCTGAAAACTTTCAGGGATATTTTTGGAGGCGAATTCAGGAGGATATCAGAGGATAACCCCCGGAGGTTTTTGTCGTAAACTAATCATCCTCCTTGACATCAAGGCAATCCCCTCTTTATTATTAAGGCGCTCTGACATTATGGCTCTGTCAGAATTAGGGCCGGTTAACCCGAAGATTTATTAAAGGGGGAAGATTTGCAAAAGAAATCCATTCTTCTGGTAGAAGATGATGCAGGAGTAAGGATTACACTAAGGGAACTCATCGAACAAGAATATATTGTATTAGAGGCATCAAATTATACAGAGGCTGTTAATCAACTAAAAAATAGCGTAGACCTTGCACTTGTTGACTATGTCCTGCCCGATGTTGACGGATTTGAACTAATAAATACTATCAGAAAACTCAAACCATCATTGCCTGTAATAATCATGACAGGGTTCAGCACTGAAAGCGTAATGATGAAGGCTGTCAAAACAGGGGTGACGGATTACATAAAAAAGCCCCTGAACCTTGCGCATCTAAAGAGGAGATTATCGTATTTGCTTGAGGGTAAAAAGGAAGATGTTTATTCCGAAAACGTAGAAACCAGAGAAGGATTTATTATCGAAGGCATAGTCAGGTATATAGACGAGCATTACATGAAAGGGATGTCCCTCACTGAGTTATCTGAAAAAGTCTGCATGAATAAATTCAAGTTATGCAAGTCATTTAAAGAAAAAACCGGCTGCGGCATCAAGTCATATTTAAACAGCGTGAGGATAAAAAATGCTTCTGAACTTTTAAAAAGCGATAATTTAAATATCACCGAGATTGCTTGTTTTGTGGGGTTTGAGAATATAGTAAGTTTTTATCGGGCCTTCAGAGGAATATACGGGGTGTCGCCGAAGGAATATCGGGAAAACTCTAAGAAAGCAACAAAGGATACAGGCAGCTTGCCGTGGTCATCGCGCTCTGGCAATAATAATTGAGACTAAGACTTCTATCCGCAAAATGACAATCCATACAATGAAAATGTTACGATATATCCATGCAATTTGTTGATTATACGAAGATATATGTTAAGGCCGGAGACGGCGGAAGAGGATGCGTTGCATTCAGAAGGGAAAAGTATGTCCCCCGCGGCGGGCCGAGCGGCGGAGACGGCGGAAGGGGAGCGCATGTCATATTCAGGGCTACAAAGGAACTGAATACGCTGCTTGACCTCAGATATCAGCGCGAATATAAGGCTCAAAGAGGCCAGCACGGCATGGGCAAAAAGATGCACGGAAAGAATGGCGAGGACAGGATTATTCCCGTTCCTATCGGCACTGTAATAAAAAACGCCGATACAGAAGAAATCCTCGCTGACCTTGATAGGGAAGACGCTGAAATCATAATCGCAAAAGGGGGCAGGGGCGGGCTTGGAAACTCTCACTTTGCAACTGCCGTAAAACAGGCCCCAAGACATGCGCAGCCCGGCGAAGAAGGAGAGGAAAAAAATCTTATCATCGAATTAAAGCTTCTGGCTGATGTCGGATTGATAGGGCTCCCCAATGCAGGCAAGTCAACTTTGATATCTGTTATATCTTCTGCAAGGCCGAAGATTGCCGATTATCCGTTCACGACCTTGGTGCCCAATCTCGGAGTTGTCAAGCTCGAAGATTACAGGAGTTTTGTCGTAGCAGATATTCCGGGTCTTATTGAGGGGGCGCATAAAGGAGCAGGCCTTGGTTTTCAGTTTCTCCGTCATGTCGAGCGCACTTCGATGCTCCTTCATCTCGTAGATGTCTCTGAAATGCTTGAATCAGACCCTGTTGAAGATTTCAGGAAGATAAACAGGGAACTTGAGCTTTACAGCCCTGAGCTTATGAAAAAACCTCAGGCGGTTGTAGGAACAAAGATAGATATAGCAGGAGATGAAAAGAGGCTTAATAAGCTT
>SCSY01000076.1 GCA_004298625.1 Nitrospirota bacterium
ACTAATTGCCTTATTCAGTGCATGCGGCTTTGATGAGCGGTTGAATGATTTTGGCTTTTCCAAATTAGCGTTGAACCACTTACGAATATCTTTTACCAAATCATTTTCGTATTTATATAACAACCCCTTTTCGCGGAGATCAGCAAGTGTCTGGAAGATGCCCTGCCTTTTTCCGGAATCACAATCATGCCGATTAATGACGAATCGAATATACATATTATTTTGCTTTTAACATTATCTTTTATATTGTTGCCGGCATTTTGTTGGATTATAGAAAGAAGAGGGGGCACTGTCAAGCCATCGCACAAAGCCCTTACCCCTCGAACCCTTCCTGCCTGAAATGCCCGTCAAGCGCAAGGCTTTTCTTAATCCCAATTCTTCGCATTACTACAAAACTCGTGCAGTCTGTAAAACTGTATTCCTTGTCTTTTCGCTCGACGAAAAGCTTCCATGCCTCGGCCTCGTCATTCTGTGTCACCCAGATGTTTTCAATCTGAGGCGAGTTGCGAAGGATGCTTCCAACATAAAGCGCTGTTTCATGACCAAGGCGCGCTGATACGAGAGTGATGATTTCATCAAAGATATAGTTTGTAATAACAAACTTGCCCCTGAATGGGGCAACGATGTTTTTTATTCTCCTGTGGTCGGGGTCTTTGCGGTTGATGTAAGTATAGATTGCGCTTGTATCAAAAAATATTTTTTCTGTCATTTCTTCCTGTAGAGCCATCTGTCATGGTCTCTGCCGTATGCCTCGCGATCTTCGGCAACACCCTCAATCGCAGAAATGGAGAAAGCGCCGGTCTTTGCCGCATAACTGTCAAGGATTTCCCTTAATATGCGTGAAATACTTTTCTTCTGATGTTTTGAAATATCCTTCAAATAATTATATTGTTTCTCTTCAAAAAGAATCTGGGTTCTATGCATTACATCACCTCCATATACATCATATAATAAGATGTATTAAAAATCAAGATGTGGGCGTAATTTACATGCCTCTCCTCATACATGTATAATTCCTGCATGAATCTTTATCTTATTGACGGCAATTCTTACGTTTACCGAGCCTTTTATGCGATCAGGGGGCTGACGAACTCCAAGGGCTTTCCGACAAACGCGATCTATGGGTTCACAACTACCCTGCTTAAAATCATAAGGGAGAAAAAACCCGATTGTGTGGTTGTCTCCTTTGATTCGCCTGCCCTGACAGAAAGGCATAGGATTTTCAAGGATTACAAGGCGCAGAGGCCCGAGACCCCCAATGAACTCGTTCAGCAGCTTCCTTACATAAGAGAGGTGATTACGGCATTCAATATCCCGATATTCGAAATGCCCGGATACGAGGCAGACGATCTTATAGGAACGATTGCAAAGGAGTCGGCCAAGGAGGGCATGGATGTTTTTATCGTGACTGCTGACAAGGATATGATGCAGCTTGTTAACGACAAGGTTAAGATATACGACCCTGTGAAAGACCGGGTGCTGGATGAAGAATATGTAAAAGAAAAATTCGGCGTGGGGCCGGAGAGGGTGACGGAATTTATGGCCCTCACAGGAGATACGGTTGATAATATTCCCGGCATTAAAGGCATTGGCGAAAAAACAGCGAGGGAACTCTTAACAACATTTAAGGACCTCGAAGAAATCCTTAATCATCCGGAGAAGATAAAAAAAGAGAAGCTCAGAAGTCTTATAGCCGAGAATGCAGACAGCGCAAGGCTCAGCCTGAAACTCGCGACAATAAACCTCGATGTGCCTATAGAGATTGATATAAAAGAGTTTTCCTTAAGAGAGCCTGACTGGCTTAGGCTTCTCTCTTTGTTCAGTGAATTCGAATTCAGCAGCCTCCTGAAGATGATTCCCTCAGGCGTGTCTGTTGAAAGAACCTATGAAACTATGTTTTCCGTTGAAAAACTTAAGGAGATAATATCCGAGATAAAAACCGAGATATGCTTTGACATCGAGGCAACAGGTAAAAATCCGATGGCAGACAGCATTGTCGGTTTTTCGATAAGCAGGGAGCAGGAAAAAGGCTATTATATCCCTCTAAGCCACCGGTATCTCGGGGCGCCGGAACAGATTAATAAAGATGAGGCCCTGAAAATATTAGCGCCTGTCCTTGAAAATCCTGAAATAACTAAAATAGGGCACAACCTGAAATATGACACGATGATGTTGCAACACGAAGGAATTAATACAGAAGGCTTGCTCTATGACACAATGATTGCCGCATATCTTATAAATCCGAACAAGCCGAATCACAGCCTTGAAGAAGTTGGATTTGAGTACCTGTCTTACAGGAAAAAAACTTTCACAGAGGTCCTGAATAAAAGAAATACATTTGCAGATGTGCCTGTTGAAGACGCAACTGCTTATTCCGCAGAGGATGCCGCGCTTACCCTCGAGCTAAAAGAGGTCTTGTTTAATAAATTGAAGGAAAACTCCCTTGAGGCCGTATATTTTGATATCGAAATGCCCCTGATAAATGTTCTTTCCGATATGGAAAAGGCAGGCGTAAAGATAGATGTAGATAAGCTCAATGACATCTCAAAGGAGCTGTCAAGGGACCTCGATTCCATTCAGAGGCGGATATATTTTATTTCCGGAGAAGAATTCAATATAAACTCACCCAAACAGCTTTCGAAGGTGCTTTTTCACAGCCTTGGACTTAAGCCGGGGAAAAAAACAAAGACGGGATTTTCAACTGATGTCGGCGTGCTTGAGGAGCTTGCTCTAACCCATGAGCTTCCGAGCGAGATACTTAACTGGAGAAGCCTCAGCAAACTTAAAGCAACTTATGTGGATGCCCTGCCTGCGCTTATAAATACAAAAACAGGCCGCGTGCATACATCGTTCAATCAAACCGCTACGGCGACGGGCAGGCTGAGCAGCAGCGATCCGAACATGCAGAATATACCTATAAAGGGAGAATGGGGCAGGAGGATAAGGGAGACGTTTATTCCTGAAAAAGGCAATCTCCTGCTTTCTGCCGATTATTCACAAGTCGAGCTTAGAATACTTGCACATCTCAGCAAAGATGATGTGTTGGTTGAGGCGTTCAACAAGGGGATAGATGTGCATACAAGGACGGCTTCGGAGATATTCGGCATTCCGCCGGATAAGGTAACTCCGGAGATGAGGAGAACCGCAAAAACAGTGAACTTCGGCGTTATCTACGGCATATCGCCATTCGGGCTTTCAGAGACCCTCTCCGTGTCGTGGGATGAGGCCAAAAAATATATAGAAAAATATTTTGACAGGCATCCTGGCGTCAGGAAATATATAGAAACAGTTCTGAGCGATGTAAGACAAAATGGGTATGCAATGACATTATCAGGCAGGCGCAGGCCGATCCCTGAGCTCAAAAGCCAGAACGCAAATATAAGATCACAGGGCGAAAGGCTGGCCGTAAACTCCCCTATACAGGGCACAGCGGCTGATATAATAAAAGGGGCCATGATAAACATAAGAAAGAGGCTGAAGCAGGAGTGTCTTAATACCAGGATTCTTCTTCAGGTTCATGACGAGCTCTTGTTTGAGGCTCCCGAGGCGGAGTTGGAGATTGTGAGAGATATTATCAGAGCAGAGATGGAGGGCGTGATAAGACTTGACGTTCCTTTAAAGGTTGATATAGGATATGGCAGGAATTGGGCAGAGGCGCATTGAAATTTTTGACAAATCTGCTACGATTTAGTTTGAAAGGAGTAAAAACATGAAAAAAAAGGAGACAAAGAAAAAAACAGTCAAACCCGGAGCTAAAAAACAGGTAAAAAAACCTGTTAAAAAAGCAAAGGCAAAAATAAAGAAAAAGATAATAAAGAAAATAGAGGAACCAAAGCAAAAAACAAAGGCAAAAAAAGAAGTAAAAAAACCTGCGAAAGAAAAAAAAGAGACAAAGAAACCGGCTAAAAAAGCCGCCCTAAAAAAGCCCGTTAAAAAGCCTAAAGAGAAAGCAAAAAAAACAACTCCAAAACAAAAGATAACAAAGACCTCAGGGATAGCGCTCAGAGAAAAAGAGACAAAGAAAATTGCCATGCCGAAAACGAAACCGGCTAAGCCGGCCAGGACTATTAAGGTTATAGCGGCAAGCCCTGCTGTTTCTATAAGCAAAACAATAAAGCCCGAAAAAACATATCAGCCGGCTGTATTCAAAAAAGGGTTGCCGGCAGAATATGGGAAAGACAGGATTACTCTTATGACTGTTGACCCCTGGAAGCTGTTTGCATATTGGGAGGTCAGCGGGGAGATGCCAGCAAAACTGAAAGGCAAGCTTGTCTTGAGGGTCTACGACGTAACAGGAATATATTTTGACGGCAGGAATGCAAATATTGTCTTTGATATCCCTGTTCATGAGAGAGTGGGAGATGGCTATATAGGCGTAGGGCCCGGCAGGAATTTTGTTGTTGCTATAGGCATTGTAACTCCTGATGGAAGTTTTGCTGAAATAGCGCTATCCAATAACGCAGCAACCCCTGCCGTAATGGTAACAATGGAAGAGGGTCTTCTGCCTCAGGCCATAGAACCCGTTGGTTATTTATAACCATGAAGTCCACAGAATTTCTTAATGTGATATTCGACAGCATACGCGACCCGTTCAGCATTGTTGACCGTGATTACAAAATCATAAAGGCAAATGTCGCATACGCCAGGATGCGGAATAGGCCGGTCAAAGACCTTATCGGCAAACGGTGCCATGAGATATTACAGAGCAGGGACAGTGTCTGCGAAGAGTGTGTAGTGGAAAAGACTTTCAGGTCAGGGGACCCCTGCGCAAAGGAAAAGTTTTTAACATTCCCTGATGGATTAAGTCTCTGGGTTCAGATTTATACATATCCTATATTTGATGAAGAAGGCAGGGTATCCCATGTCATCGAATACACAAGAGACATCACGGATCGCAAAAAGGCGGAAGAGGAGAAAAAACGGTTAATAGAAAAACTCGAATTTCTGTCGAAGACCGACAGCCTTACCGGATTGTTGAACAGGCGCGCGCTTATTGAAAGCCTTGAATATGAAGTTGACAGGTCAAAGAGATACGGCTCTGAACTTTCCCTGATAATATGCGATATGGACTATTTCAAGGAGGTTAACGATACTTACGGCCATGTTGCAGGAGATGCGGCGCTTCAGGTTGTCTCCCGGGCCATACGCGATTCGCTCAGAGGGACGGACCTGACAGGCCGTTACGGAGGAGATGAATTTATGGTAATCCTGCCTGAAACACCTTTTGCCGGCGCAAAGAATTTTGCGGAAAGGATTCGTTTATCCGTAAAAAAAGCCGATATCGCAATAACAGAGAAACACAATATCAGAATGTCCCTGAGTCTCGGGGTTACATGTTTTAATGCGGCCTCCGACGACCTGGACCTCCTTGTAAAGCGCACTGATTCTGCTA
>SCSY01000365.1 GCA_004298625.1 Nitrospirota bacterium
AATATCATGGGTGCGGCAGTTTCCTGCGACGGATGCTGCTCAAGGAGTTGATTCGCCGCGCCCCACCGTGCTACCGCGCGCTATGCCGAATTTTCGCATCCAAGGTGTCGCCATGAAGATCTCCTTCAGCAAAATTGCCGCTCCAGCACGCGGGGTTGTCGTCGTCACCGTCGCCGAAGCGGCCGCGGGCAAGGAATCCAAGGCGGCAAAGAACAAGCCGGCGTCCGGCCCGGTGCTCGGCCGGTCCGCCGTGGCGATCGACATGCACACCAAGGGTGCGCTGCGCCGCGCCATCAAGGCCGCAGAATTCTCGGGTAAACGCGAGAAGACCTTGCAACTGCTGGTGCCGGGGGAGGGGCAATTCACACGGGTTGTGCTGGTTGGCGTGGGCGATCCGACCAGCCTTGATGCCTTTGCGGCGGAACGCCTTGGCGCCGTGATTTATGACACGGTCGCCCGCGAGCCAAGCGCGACCGTGATGCTTGAGGGCATCGATACGGCCAAGGCCGGTGCCGGCGAACTTGCCGCGCACGTCGCCGGCGGCGCGCGGCTCAAGTCCTATCGCTTCGACAAGTATCGGACCAAGGAGGACAAAGACGCCAAGCCGAAACTGAAATCCATCGTGATCCAGTGCCAGAAGCCGGCAGAGGCTGCCAAGGCCCATGACGCGGTAACGGCTCTGGTCGATGGTTCGTTCCTCACCCGCGATCTGGTGAACGAACCGGCGAATATTCTTTATCCGGAATCCTTCGCCAATCGCGCGAAGAGTCTTACCAAGGATGGCATCACGGTCGAAGTTCTTGCTGAACCGGCTCTGCGTCGCCTCGGCATGGGCGCGTTGCTCGGTGTCGGCCAGGGTTCGGCACGGCCGTCACGTGTTCTCGTGATGCGCTGGAACGGGGCACGCGATAAATCCAAGGCGCCGGTCGTGCTGGTGGGCAAGGGCGTATGCTTCGACACCGGCGGCATCAGCCTCAAACCGCCACCGGGCATGTGGGACATGAAATGGGACATGGGCGGAGCGGGCGTCGTGACCGGCGTCATGCAAACCCTGGCCCGCCGTAAGGCGCGCGTCAACGTGGTCGGGCTCTGTGGGCTGGTGGAAAACATGCCCGACGCCAA
>SCSY01000077.1 GCA_004298625.1 Nitrospirota bacterium
ACACAGAATGGCAGGATATAGTATTCGAGCGGTTTATTTTGCCGATAGTCAAACAACCCCCTAAGTAAGGGGGTTGTGAGGCAAAATCCTCGGAGGTCGGAACGACCGAGAATGAGTGAGAATGCTATATCCTGCCTTGTCGTCTTTATCGTGATAGTTTTATCTCAAGCATGATTATCTTTTTTGTCTCAGCCGTTACCTTAAATCTCTCATCCTGCCTGTATTCTCCAACCCAGACAATATCATCTCCCGAAAGAACAATCGGAATTGAATCGCGCTCATCCCGTGGAATCTTTTCATCCACAAAATAATCCTGAAGTTTTTTTCTTTTCCCAAATCCCGCCGGATAGAAGAAGTCCCCTGCCTTTCTTCCTCTGACAGTTAATGGTGTTTTAATCTTATCAGCATTGAGTAAGAGTTTTTCTTTTTTCTGATCGCTGACCGATGATAGCTGATCGCCAAGAAAATCTGCCTTCATCAAAACCCCTGCCTCTTTCAGGATAACTTCCCCTGGAACATCGAGGCTGTATGTGCCGAGTTTTGAAGGCTGTTCCGAGGTAAGAATTAATGTTGAATAGCCCTTAATCACCCTTATGCCCTTTGGAAGATAAATCCTATCGCCTGAAGTTCCTTTTTTTACAAGTGCAATAATATCCTCGATGTGAACAAACCCAATTCCCTTCAGACCTTTTACGGCGTCAATTGCCCTTCTTAGAACTCTTCTTAAAATAACCTTGTCCATATTTTCGAGAGGCACGAGGAAAAGATCTATCCGTTTATCCGTTTTCTTTGGAATGAGTTTCATCAAAGTCTTTGTTACGATGAGCTCAAGATAATTATCCTCTTCCCTTACGATCTCAATGACCCTGCTTGTTGTTCTTATCAGGTCGGGATTCTGTTTTTTGAATTCAGGCATTACCGAAAGACGAAGCCAGTTCCTGAAATAATCTTTCCGCAGGTTCGAGGAGTCTATTGCATAGTCCTGTGATGATTCATCGAGAAACTCTTCAATCTCACTTCTTTCAACCTCGATCAAAGGCCGGATGATTTTTCCTCTCACAGGTGGAATTCCTGCAAGGCCTTTTGTGCCTGAGCCTCTGAGAATTCTCATGAAGAACGTCTCCGCCTGATCATCCGCATTATGCGCAAGCGCAATTTTATTCGCTCCAATCTCAAGGGCAATATCTTCAAATATTTTATATCTCAGTTCCCTTGCTGCCTCCTGTTTGTTGATGCCGGATTCGGCGGCGTATCCCTTAACGTCAATGGACTTTGTGATGAACGGTATGCCGAGCTTTTCGCATAGTCCTTTGCAGAACTCTATTTCGGAAGGGGTCTCATCAGGTCTCAGTCCGTGGTCAATATAAAGGGCGCGGATATCGAGCTTATATTCCTCTTTCAAGCGATTTAACAGGTGAAGCAGGCAGACGGAATCCGGCCCTCCGGAAAGGCCGACGAGCACCCTGTCTCTTTCGTGGAGCATCGAATGTTTTACGAGCGTTGTTGTTAGTTTATCTAATAATCTCATAGACCTGCTTTATTCTAAAATATCTGAAAATGTTAATTTTTCATTATCTCCCTGACCCTGCCGTCCCTCATCTCGATGATAAGGTTCACGTAATCTTTTTCATAGACCAATGGGTCATGGGTTGCTATCACAATCGTTTTGCCCTGCTGCTGAAGGTTTCTCATAATCGTCAAAAATTCTTCTGAAATCTGTGTGTCTAAATGCGCTGTTGGTTCGTCTGCTAAAATAACATCAGGGTTATTAATCAGAGCCCTTGCAATTGCCGTCCTCTGCTGTTCTCCGCCTGAAAGCCTCTGAACCGGAAAGTCTATCCTTTTGCTCATGCCGAGATTATTAAGTATCAGCGCCGCGCTTTCTCTGAGTTTTGAAGGTTTTATTCCAACGGGGTAAAGAGGAAGCATTACATTATCGCACACGGTAATGCCTTTAATAAGATGAAACTGCTGGAATATGAAACCAAAGATATTTCTTCTAACCTCTGTCATAAACCTTTCAGGAAGACGGGAGACATCCCTGTCCCCGACTATTACCCTGCCTGACGTCGGCCTGCTCATGCATCCTATCAGAGACAGCAATGTTGTCTTGCCTGAGCCGCTGGGTCCTTTGAATACGGCAAAGTCTCCCTTTTTTATTTCGATTGTCGCATCATTAACTGCAAGGACCTCGTCGGGCTTGCCTCTGTTGAAATACTTGGTTACATTTTCTGTTTTTATCATTTTTATCCCCTCATCACAGTGTCGGGGTCTGTGATTGAAGCCTTCCATGAAGGGATGATTGTAGAGGCGATATACGGGACTATTGTAAGCGACATCAGTATTGCAATTTGATAGAAATCTATGAATGGGGTGAGCCTGAATTCAGGGTAGATGACAGACCAGCCTTTCAGGGCAGGGGCCAATAAGGAGGCTCCCGTAAAAAAGATATGGATGTAAGCAAGGATTATCCCGCACATAAAAGAGGCGAGTGAAATAACAAGTCCTTCCCAGAACTTCATCTCAAGGACATCGGAAGTCTCCCATCCTATTGCCTTGAGGATGCCTATTTCCTGTTTTTCTTCGGCGCTGAGGCCTGTTGCCTTGTCCCATGCCAGTATGATAAAGGCAATCAGGGCTCCCATAAACAGCGCTATTATCAGCCCGCTTCTCCATCCGAAAACAGCATCATAAGTCCTGATTATCTCATCCCTGAGAATAGGACGGGAATCAGGGAAACGTTCTTTTATTTTTTTGGCGATGGTCGGCGTCTCGGCTTCATTGGAAACATGCACTGCAAGATCTGTTGCTGCGTCATCAGGCATACCCACAAGTGTTTTGAAATCATCCTCGCTTATTACAATCAGGTCTGCAGTCATTATTTCCGAATCAGACTCAAAGACGCCGGTAATATTGAAATTCATCCACTTGCCGTCAGCGGCCTGAAGATATAAAACACTTCCTAAATCTTTTTTAATAACCCTTGCCTCGGCAATACCCCTGCCGATTGCGGCAATATTTTTCTCATGACGGGAAGGCATTCTGCCGCTGAGGACCCTGTTTTTCTCCGTCCCTGAAGCGCCAATGCCGAGGATTGTATAATTTGCCTTTACGCCGGAATCATAATAATATCCCCAATAACGCGGCTCTACGCCTGAGACCCCCGGTATTTGACCGATTTCGGTCATTATCAATGTAGAAATAAGTTCATGTCTTCCGGCGCGCATCTTCTGCACGATAATCTCAGGTGAATCCTTGAGGAGAAGGCGCGCCTCCTGTCTGAGTGAATATGAAAGAAATATGACGGAGCTCGCAGTGAATATTACCAATGTAAAGACCATGATAATCCCTATGTTTTTGAGCTTTCGTTTTAAAAGCGATTGGAGCGTATAATCCAGGATATTTCTATGCTTCTCAAGAGCCATTTGCTTTTATCTCTATTAACTTCTCCAGAGAATTCATGTCAGGGGGAGGAATGACCGATCCCGTAGGGAAATGTTCGATGGAACCTGGGTAGTCCTGAAAGGCCGAGAATAGATCTGCTTGGCTTGGATTTCTTGTATAACGGGCGTCTGTGGCTAAGACCATGTCTGTCAGTTGCAATACTTTCACAATTTTTGATATATCTTTACTCGCGATATTGTGTTCAGAGACGGCAATCAGCGATATAATGCATAATATTGCAATAATTGCGAGATTAATCCCGATAAATGAAAAGAAGACCCCTGATTTACGCAACTACTTGAGTTCCTCAGATGTAATCTCGTCAAACCTCAGGATTTTTTTACCATTGTGGTCTTTCATGAATCCTTTTGCATTTTTCTCGCTTTCAATAGGTATAAGTTCGTCTCCCATCGGTCCGTTTACATCGCTTCCCTTAATAAAAAACATTTTTTCCGCCGGCATTAATTTTGTCGAATAATATTCCGTGACATAGACGGCAAGAATATCCGATGTCTTTTTAGAAGGATTGTATTTACCGAGGTCATGATAATATTTGAACATATCTTTCGGGCCGTCAAAAAAGGCATAAGAGCCGTCTTTAAATATTATCTCGGAAATCCATTTCGGATATTTCGCTACGAACATTCCGCATACCTGGCATTTATCATTCGGGGAGGGTTTGATGGGTTTTCCGGCTTCTGCAAATGCAAGGGACCCGAGTAAAAAGATTATCAGAAAGCCGATCCCGATAAGTTTCATAAAACCTCTGTAATGTATTTTTTTCA
This sequence comes from Nitrospirota bacterium, assembly GCA_004298625.1. Classification (GTDB taxonomy): domain Bacteria; phylum Nitrospirota; class Thermodesulfovibrionia; order Thermodesulfovibrionales; family UBA1546; genus SCSY01. The sequence goes on from SCSY01000077.1 coordinate 4,230, forward strand.
TGGCCGCTCCTTTAAAAAAAGTAATAGCTGAGATTAGCGATATATTCTGTTTACATATGATTTAACACTAATTTTTATAAAAATGCAAAGTAATATAAGTTCCACGGAGTAAATTTGCTAAGTAAATTTCGCAAAATACCTTCCAATATGCTATATTGATTGGCGAGTTGCCCGGAAAGGGATACACGGTAAGATTAAATGGTAGGCAACACAGAACATCAACTAAACAGAAAACAGCAAACAAAAAGGAAAACCAAATGACAGCAGGCAAAATAGCAACAATATTAACGGTAGGTATTTGTTTCTTTTTGATTTCAGCGGTACACGCTGAAATCAGGGTAGATACCGGCAACCTTGAGAAGCAAATGATGTCGGCAACGGGCAAGGCAGTCGTCAAGATGATCTACGCCACGAAGGAAGAAGCGCGCGCGGAATGCGAGGCCGCCCGCGCGCTGCTTCCCGCCACGGCACCCAAATACCTCTCCGCCTATGTCGAAGCGTGCCTCGGTCTGACGGCCTCGGCGTTTGGCCCGCACA
>SCSY01000366.1 GCA_004298625.1 Nitrospirota bacterium
GTAACTACTCAGGTACAACATAATGTGGTTTTGCTTATCTGCCTGCACAACATTTAGTGTTTCCATGCCTGAAAAATGATCAAAAATCGCCAATTTTATGTAATTTTCGGCAATGTAAAATATGCAATTCTTTTGAATTCATGATGTTACAATATTTCCGCCTACCTGAGTAGTTACGAGTTGAAAATGACTGATTACAAAAATACCTTAAACCTCCCCGATACCCCTTTCCCGATGCGCGGCGACCTCGCCAAGCGCGAGCCGGGCTGGCTGAAAAACCAGCAGGAAAATCAGTTGTACCGGCGCATCCGCGAGGCTTCCCAAGGACGCCCCAAGTTCATCCTGCATGACGGGCCGCCTTATGCCAACGGCGACATCCACATCGGCCACGCGGTCAACAAGGTGCTCAAGGACATCATCGTTAAAGCCAAGACCCTGGCCGGTTTCGACGCGCCCTACGTGCCGGGCTGGGATTGTCACGGCCTGCCGATCGAGTTGCAGGTGGAGAAGGCGCACGGCAAAACACAAGCCCCGGCCAAGTTTCGCGAGTTGTGCCGCGACTACGCCAAGGCGCAGATAGAGCGGCAAAAGGCCGATTTCATCCGTCTCGGCGTGTTGGGCGAATGGGATAATCCCTACCTCACCATGGATTTCAAGTTCGAAGCCGACATCATGCGCACCCTCGGGCGCATTCACGCCAACGGCTACTTGTTCCAGGGGCAAAAGCCGGTGCATTGGTGCGTGGATTGCGGCTCCGCGCTGGCGGAGGCCGAGGTGGAATATGAGGACAAGGCTTCGTCGGCAATCGACGTGGCTTTTGCAGTTAAAGACCCAACGGCGCTGGCCCAGGCTTTCGCCATCAACCCGCCGGCCCAGCCCGCTTTCGCGGTGATCTGGACCACCACGCCGTGGACGCTGCCGGCCAATCAGGCTGTGTGCGTACACCCGGATTTCGTTTACGACCTGATCCTCAGCGAAAAGGGGTTCCTGATCCTGGCGCGCGACTTGGCGGAGGCCTGCATCACCCGTTACGGTTTCGACGCGGTGGAAGTGGTGGGAAGCTGCCAGGGCGTCGAACTGGAAGGATTGATGCTGCACCATCCGTTCTATGACCGTTGCGTGCCGGTGGTCTGTGGCGACCATGTGACGCTGGAGGCCGGCACCGGGCTGGTGCATACCGCCCCGGCGCACGGCCTGGAAGACTACGCGGTCGGCGGCAAATACAAGCTGCTGGTGGATTGCCCGGTGGGCGCGGACGGCAAGTTTTACGCTCATG
>SCSY01000334.1 GCA_004298625.1 Nitrospirota bacterium
CTTCAACAGCTTTGGCACCAACTAATGCAGTTACGGTTGAAGCTTGGGCATTAACAGACACTAATAAAATCCAATTTATTGCTGGGAATGGCAATACGGGTTATCAAGGTTATTGGTTGGGAACAACAGGGGGGTATTACACATTTTCTGTTGGGTTAGGTGGAACCACCTATAGGCAGTTGGCCGGGGCGCCAATAGAAATAGGGATATGGAAACACCTTGTAGGCACTTTTGATGGAACGACCGTGAAAATATATATAGATGGGGTTTTGAAAAATAGTTATGTGATGCCGGGCACAATTAATTATAGCGGAATAGGCAATTTTACGGTAGGGCAAATTTATGACTTATATTCTGGTAGATATTGGTCAGGTAAAATTGACGACGTTGCAATATATAATCGTGCCTTGACCGACGCAGAAATCCTGGAGCATTATCAAGCAGGCTTAGTTTCTCAGCCGACCGTTAGTTCTGTTCCCTCTACTAGTACCTCGCAAACAATAACCCTATCGGGAACAAAGCAGGCAAACACATCAATAGTGATTAACGGAGCCGAGGTTGTTCCATTGGATAGTTCGACCTCTTGGCAGACAACGTATACCTTACAATCTGGATCAAACACATTAAACGTAACCGCAAAAAATGCGGGAGGATATAGCAGCGATCCTGTTGTTGTTAATGTTACGTATCAAGCTCCAACCCCTCCGATTGCCATATGGCATATGGATGGCAACTGGAATGATTCATCGGGCAATGGGAATAACGGCACGGCCTATAACGGCGCGACCTTTAGCACTAGCTCAAAGATAGGGACGCATGCGGGAAGCTTTGATGGAGTGAATGATTATGTGGCGTTAAATAATATTGCTAATTTTACTACAGAAATTACGGTTGAGGCATGGGTAAAAGCAGTTGGCGATCCATCTACAAGCCAACCCAGTTATAACGGCGAGATGGTCATGGTTGGGCAGGGTAACGGCTTTTTATTGGGATATACGTATATTCCCGATTCCAGTGGTGCATTGGGGTGGTATGTAAGGATTGGCAATACATGGAAAGCTGTGTATACCACTGCGGCTTATAATAGGAGTTGGCTTTATAATGCGGGTTGGACCCATTTTGTTGGAACTTATGATGGTTCAAAACTAAAAATATATATTAACGGAGTTCTAAATAATGAAACATTGCAAACTGGAGCAATAACTATACAGTCGAATTCATCCGATGGTTTGCAAATAAGCGGAAGAAAAGAAGGAGGCGCGCCACAGGATTTTTTTAACGGCCTCATTGACGAAGTTTCGATCTATAACCGCGCACTGAGTGCTGATGAGATAAAGGCACACTATGATGCCGTGTCTGTTACGCAGCCTACAGTCAATTCAGTTCCAGAGACAACGACTTCTCAAGCAATCACTCTTTCAGGCACTAAACAGGCAAATACCTCAATATTAGTTAACGGAACAGAGATAGTTCCATTTGATAGTTCAACCACGTGGCAGGTAACGTATACATTGCAGGGCGGGGCAAACACGCTAAGTGTCATTGCAAGGAATTCAGGAGGATATAACAGCGACCCTGTAGTTGTCAATGTAACATACCTCACCCCTCCTATAGCTATCTGGCACATGGATAATAACTGGCAGGACTCGTCAGGTAACGGATACAATGGAACAGCCTATAATGGGGCGACATTTGGCACAAATTCAAGAGTAGGCACGCACGCAGGAAGTTTTGATGGAGTGGATGATTATGTGCAAATCCCAGGGACATCATTCTTTAATTTGAGCTCTGATTTTACAATTAGTTTTTGGCTTAAAAGAGACGCTTCTGAAAGCGGAAATTTTAGAGTTTTAATGGGTAAAGTTTCCAATGCTGGATCAGATGGTTGGTATATCCGTAAAGGCACTGCTGCTCAGGGCAATCCTATTTATCTTGAAATGGGAAATAGTTCGTACCAGTATCGCGCCTATGGGTCTTCATCTAGTACTCCGGCAGGGTCTTGGCTATATTATGTTTTTACGCGGCAAGGCGCTAATTGGAAGGTCTATCTTGATGGCAGTTTACAGGGAAGCGGAAGTAATTTTGAGTCTCCTCATGTGAATAGTTATGATTTATACATAGGTCGACTGGGAACTTGCGCTGCTTATAATTGGTATGGGCTTGTCGATGAGGTCGCTGTATACAACCGTGCCCTGTCTGCTTCTGAGATACTTGAACACTATCAGCTTGTTTACATAGCGCCGCCTACAGTAAATCCTGTTACATCTCCTACAGCGACTCAGACCATAACGCTTTCAGGAACTAAGCCGACCAACACTTCAATAATTGTAAATGGGACTCAAGTATATCAATTAGATGCGCTTACCACATGGCAAGGTACATATACATTACAATCGGGCACAAATACCCTGAACATTACAGACATGGATGATAAAGCAAATCTAAGTCAGCCTGTGATGATAACTGTTGTTTATGACAACCTACCGCCAACAATATCAAGCAGCACGCCATCAAACAATGCATCGGTCAATACCTCGATAACATCTGTAACTATTAACCTTGCGGATTCATATTCTTCCATAGACCTCACATCTACAACAACCGTCGCCTCTGTGAAAAACTCATTAGGCCAGGATATTCCTGGCGCATGGACTACATCAGGAAACAGCACAGTCATATTTGCGCCTTCGAATTTCTTAAGTGAGGGCACATATACCGTTACTATATATCCGACAGATTCCCTTGGCAATAGAACAACAGCACAAATTTCTTTCACCTATGACGCAACAGCTCCTCCTGCGCCGGGCATCAATACTGTTGTAACTCCTACGAATATTGCTTCACAGGTTCTATCAGGAACAAAGTCTTCCGACACAGCGTCAATAGTAATAACCACGTCTCCTGCATCAACAGTCGGCGCTGTCTCATACCCAACTGGCACAACATGGAGCGTTCCGGTCTCAAGTCTCAAAGAGGGAACTAACACAATAACTGTATATGCAAAAGACCCTGCAGGAAATCAGAGCGATGGGGCCTCAGCGATAATAACTTATGACTCCATACCTCCTGCTGCGCCTACGGTTAACGTCACGTCTCCAACGAAAGATACGATTATTACCCTTACAGGGACAAAGGAGTCGAATGCCTCCATCTGGATAAATAACACCAAGAAAGTCGAGATTGACAGTTCGACCACCTGGCAGAGCACATATACATTGCAATTCGGATCGAATGCTCTGAATATCACATCAAAGGATACAGCCGGCAACCAGAGCGGAACTACAACTGTAACAGTCATTCTTGACGACAAGCCGCCTGTGATTGAAAGCTCTGTTCCTGCAAATAACTTCGACACAGCAAAGATTGTGAGCAGCGTTACAATCAACCTGACCGACATCTATTCCACCGTTGAGCTTACAGGAAGCACAATTGGCGCAACTGTCAAGAACTCATCAGGCCAGTTAATCTCCGGCACGTGGACTACATCAGGAACGAAAGCTATCATTTTTACTCCTTCAAATTTACTCCCACAGGACACTTACACTGTCACTATCTATCCTGTTGATGCCCTCGGAAACAAAGGGACGGGTCAGATTATTTTTAAAAATTACGATGTAACCAAACCTGTGACAACTATCAGCCTGAGCGGAACCAAAGACAGTGCAGGCTGGTATTCGACACCCGTAACCGTGACCATGTCTGCCGATGATGGCGCTGACGGCTCAGGCATAGAAAAGATTGAATACAGTTTTGATATGACTAACTGGAATACTTATGCATCTCCATTTGTTATGGATAACGATGGAACGAACGTTCTTTATTATAGAGCAACAGACAAAGCAGGCAATATAGAAAAAGCCTCTGTTGTTGCAGGCACAAATGCAGCCCTCTCTTCTAACGGCGGAGTTGCATCGGCTACAAGCAGATTAAATGACAAATATTCACACTGTGATGGTTCACCTTATTTTGCAAATGACGGACAAGCAGTGCAGCCTTCTGGAGGCTGTGGTGACGGTTTAACATGGCTTGGCGCATATGCATCAGGAGACACATGGATGGTCAAGTTCAGCAGCCCTAAGTATATCGGCGAGATGCGTTGGATGGCCTGGACAAGCGGCGGATGGACTGATCCTTATTCCCATCCAAAAGACTACTATGTGGAATACACGACAGACTCTTCTCCTGTAATTAATGGCGGCAACTGGCAGCCTGTTACAAACATGGTTGTGACGAACACCAACGGGACGGTAAATCAGGCGGCGGCATTTGTGAGCGGAAATACGAACGGCAACTGGCTTTTTGATCCAAGCCATAAATGGATTATTCATAATTTCTATTCTATTAATGCCACTGCCTTAAGGATAAGAGTTACGGCAAAGGTATCAGGCTCAGCATATGGTCCGGCACTTGGAGAAGTGGAAGTATATGAGACAGAGACGACAAAATCCCAGACAATAAAGATCAATAAGACCGGGATTGTCGGCTGGTGGAAGATGGATAACAACTGGCAGGATTCGTCTGTTATGGGGAACCACGGAACAGCAAGCGGCGCAGTATTCAGCACGAATGCAAAGATAGGCACGTATGCGGGAAGTTTTGACGGAAGTAATGATTATGTAACTGCACCGCTTTTTTATAACTTCTCAGCAGTTTCGGTTGAATTTTGGATTAAAACTTCTTCTACTGCATGGACAACTTCCCTTAATGGAATCAGCTCCTATAATTTTTATATCAGTCGGTTTACTTCCAATAGCGGAAAAATTATTGCCATATTCGACGGCTCAAGCGGTAACAATAATGCCAGCCAAGAAAGCGCTATTTCAGTAGCTGATGGCAATTGGCATCATATTGCCGGCACGAATGACGGCACAACCACCAGACTTTATGTGGATGGCGTTCTGGATAAAACGTACGCCGAAATTCTATATGCAATAAATACTGTAGCGTATTTTAGTTATCCCGCCGGAGGCTCATCTTATTCTAACGGCCTTCTTGACGAAGTCATTGTCTACAACCGCGCGCTTTCCGGCGCTGAGATAAAGGGTCATTATGACGCGGCACAGGTGCAGCCGCCCACAGTAAACCCAGTAACATCTCCGACCGGTTCTCAGAGTATAGCCCTCTCAGGAACAAAACCTGCGAATACTTCGGTCAGAGTAAACGGCGCTGAGATACTTCCATTGGATGCTTCAACTACGTGGCAGGGGACATACACATTGCAATCCGGCTCAAATACTCTCAATATCACGGCAATGGATGCCGGAGGCTATCAGAGTAGTGCGGTAACTCTGTCTGTTACACTGGACAACATTGCGCCTATTATTTCAGGCAGCACGCCGTCAAACAACACGTCGCTTAATACACCAATAGCGTCTATTACTATCAATCTTACGGATACATATTCTACAAGTGACCTCACTGCAACAACAACCGGCGCAACCGTTAAGGATTCATCGGGACAAGAAATTCCGGGCGCGTGGACGACATCAGGAACAAGCAGCGTGATATTCACCCCGTCAAATCAACTGTCACAGGACACTTACACTGTTACGGTTTATCCGACAGATTCCCTTGGCAATAAAACAACAGCCCAAATTACATTTAACTATGACGCCACTGCTCCTCCTGCGCCTGCATTTAACGCAGTGGTATCGCCTACCAATATTGCAGCGCAGGTTATTTCCGGCACAAAGTCTTCTGATACTGCGGCTATAACTCTGGTAACATCACCTGTTCTAACA
>SCSY01000367.1 GCA_004298625.1 Nitrospirota bacterium
TTCAGCAGCAGGTTGCCTACAACACATACGCCCTGCGTCCCGCCGAAATCAAGAACTTGGTGGGCAAACGCATCGCAGTGGTGGCGGGCAGTAGCTATGTAGAACGGCTGAAAGAGTTGAAGCAACAGTTTCCGAAATTAACGTGGGAAGAAAAACCTCAGCAGGAAAGCGAGGAATTGCTCGGCCAGGTGGCGGATGGCGCAGTCGATTGTGTGGTGGCCGATTCCCATGTAATTTCCGTCGCCCAGATTTTCTATCCCAACCTCGACGTAGCATTCGACGTGGGCAAGGAGGAGGAGCTTGCCTGGGCGTTCCCGAAGGATGGCGACGCGGAACTGTATGCTAAAGCCCAGGAATTCTTTGCCCGCATTCACAAGGATGGGACGTTACTGCGCCTGCTCGACCGCTACTACGGGCACCTGGAACGGCTGGAAGGCGCGGATGTGGAAAGCTTTCTTGAGGGCATGAAAACCCAACTGCCGAAATTCCGCAAGTTGTTCCAGCAAGCGCAGGAAATCACCGACATCGATTGGCGTTTGCTGGCGGCGCTGGGTTATCAGGAATCGCACTGGGACCCGCTGGCGACATCAAAGAGCGGGGTGCGCGGGCTGATGATGCTGACGGCCTATACTGCCGATTATCTGGGCGTTTCCAACCGGCTCAATCCCAAGGAGAACATTCCGGCCGGGGCACGCTATTTACAATACCTGAAAGATTCGCTGCCGGAACGCATCAAAGAGCCGGATCGCACTTGGCTCGCGCTGGCCGCATACAATACCGGCCAAGGTCATCTGGAAGATGCGCGGGTGCTGGCGAAGCGCATGAAATTCGACCCCGATTCATGGACGGATTTGAAAAAAAGCCTCCCTCTGCTAAGCAAGCCGAAGCATTTCAAAAAAGCCAAGCATGGCTACGCTCGCGGCGCTGAGGCGGTAATCTTCACGGAAAACACCCGGACTTACTACGACATCCTGGTGAGATTCGCGCCACCCCATAAACCGGCGCCACTCCAGGCTACACTGGTAACTTTTCCACCCCCCCCAGATACGGACGCAACGCTGTCGGGAC
>SCSY01000078.1 GCA_004298625.1 Nitrospirota bacterium
TGTTCGCCTCAAGGATTGAACATCCGCTTGTCGCTGTAGCGGCAGGGGTTGCGCTCGGGGGTTTTGTCCAGTTTGCTTTCCAGCTCCCGTCATTTTTCAAAAACGGTTACAGCCTTGCGCCTGAATATAATTTTAGACATCCGGGGCTGAAGAAGATGTCTATTCTTATTCTGCCTGCTACTATGGGGATGGCTGTTGCGCAGATAAATATATTTATAAGCACGATCCTTGCGTCATATCTTCCCGAAGGGAGCATTACGTATCTCTATTATTCAATGCGGCTTATCCAGTTCCCGATCGGCATATTCGGCGTGGCAATGGGAATGGCGGTGCTGCCGACGCTGTCGGGACACGCGGTAAGGGGAGATCTCGATAAACTGAGAGATGATTTTTCATTTGCCCTGAGATTGCTTTTCTTTATAACAATTCCTGCAATGGCCGGGTTGATTGCGTTGAGAGAGCCGATTGTAAACATGCTTTTTCAGAGGGGCAAATTCGATTATGCCGCAACGATGGGCACAGCAGATGCTTTACTGTTTTACTCTTTAGGGATATGGGCGATAGTAGGGGTGAGGATTGTGACTGCGAGTTTCTATTCGATGCAGGACACTAAAACCCCTGTAAAAATAGCGGTTGCGGCATTGGCCACGAATATCGTCTTCAGCATAATATTGATGGGGCCGTTAAAACACAGCGGCCTTGCCTTCGCAAATGCCATAGCATCGAGCGTGAATTTCTTTCTTCTGTTTTATTTTTTGCGGAGAAAATTAAAGCGCATTGATGCCCGAAGGATTATAAAATCATTCACAAAGGTCTGTCTTGCCTCTGCCCTGATGGGTATTGCAGGATGGTTTTTGCTGCATGGGGATCTCTGGCGGCAGCACGGCAGGAGTCTCGAAAAGGCCGGATATCTCTCTGCTGCGATTATGTTGTGTGCAGGGATTTATTTTCTTATAAGTTATCTGCTTAAGAGCGAAGAAATGGCATACGTTATTAACCTTATCAGAGAAAAAATAAAGGGGAGAAGATGATGCTTATAAAAAGTCTTGCGGTCGGTCAACTGGAGGCAAATTGCTTTATCGTTGCGGATGAAAAGACAAAAGAGGCGATGGCAATAGACCCCGGAGACGAGCCGGACAGGATAATAGAAATAATAAAAGAGAATAATCTCAGGGTGAAGTATATCGTTTGTACCCATGCGCATTTTGACCATGTTGGGGCGATTTCGGATATAAAGGACGAAACAGGTGCAAGGATCGTTATTCATCAGGAAGAGAGAGAGCTTTATAACGGTGCAAGGGATCATGCGGCATTCTTGGGATATGAACTTGAACCTTTGCCGGAGCCCGATATGCTTGTGAATGAGGGCGATAAATTAGAAATCGGGGATTTGAAATTTGAGATATTGCACACACCCGGCCACAGTCCGGGAGGGATTTGCCTGTATGGTGAAAATGTTGTATTTACAGGCGATACATTATTTGCCGGCTCTGTGGGTAGAACGGATTTTTACGGAGGAGATATGAATAAACTCAAGAAATCATTTTCGAGATTAATGTCATTGCCGCCGGATACAAAGGTTTTTGCCGGCCATGGGCCTTCGTCTACAATCAAACATGAAAAGGCAAGTAATTTTTTTATGGAAGAGATCTGACAGGGCAGGGTGATGGGAATTACTTATTGTTTACGGGCAATAAGTAATTCCCATATTTAAGTTCAGGATACAATTGCCAATCTAATTAATCTTTGCCTTTTCCTTTGCCTTTAGTCTTACCCTTATCTTTTTTAAACTCTTTACGTTCTTTCTTTTCTACTTTGAAATCCCCTTTCTCTCCTTTAGGTTCTCTCATTTCTTTGCGTTTAGGTTCCCTCATTTCTTTTTTGGGTTCTTTCACTTCTTTGCGCAGCTCTTTGGCCGGTTTATCCCAGTGTTTTTCACTTTCCCATGTCTTCCAATTATTCTTTAACTGGCCATAAGGTATACGCTGATGTCCTGGGGGAACACGCTTGAAATCAGAAGGGAGTTTCAACAGCACTCCAGGAACCATGTCTATCTCAATATTTACCCAAGGCCCGTTAAAATCGCCCGCCCTGTACCATACCCTGCCGTAAGGCCTATACCAGTATCCATGGAAGAAAATAAGGTCAACATCAACGTCAGGAGCAACATAGGCATACGTGCCGGGTATCAAAACAACAACAGGAGGCGCAGGCAGTATAAGGGGCGGCAAGGGAACATTTATGCCGATCTGCACATCTACATCCGGGAGTGCATTTCCCGGACGCATGAAAAATATCGCAAGCGCAACCCCCAAAAAGATTAAAACCGATCTCGCCTTTTTCATAAAAACCTCCTTATCTGAATTGTGTCTAAAGCTTAGCACACTATTTCAATGTGTCAAAGGGTAGTTACTCAAAATCTTTTCGGTATCTATAAAAACTGCTCAATGATGCATAATGGCCATCGGCATAAGAACGCAAAAAACACTTGAAAAATGGACATTAACGTTGCTTTAGGAATAAAACACCATTTATTTGTCTAAAATGGCCTAATTCACCTATATTTGCCTGTTGACTATCTTATCGGAAGTGGTAGTATAATATCAGGCTTTAATGATGTCCGGTTTTAAATAACCCGAAGTTAAACCAAGCGGTCTTTGATTTTTAAAAAACAGCATATTTAGATTGTTTTTGCATCCCTTTATTTTTACCTTGACAATAATTTCTGGATTAAGGTAGTATAGAGGCTCTTGTTCTTTGAAAACTAAAAAAGTAGGCCCCGTTCAGTTTTTGAGTAGTAAAAGTTTTTAATGAGAGTTTGATTCTGGCTCAGAACGAACGCTGGCGGCGTGCCTAACACATGCAAGTCGAACGGAGCCATTTTGAAGTAGCAATACGGAGAGATGGCTTAGTGGCGCACGGGTGAGTAACACGTAGGTAACTTGCCCTTAAGAGGGGAACAACCCCGCGAAAGCGGGGCTAATACCCCATAAGACCACGAACTGAAATGTTTGTGGTAAAAGTAGCAATACGCTTAAGGATGGGCCTGCGGCCTATCAGGTAGTTGGCGGGGTAACGGCCCACCAAGCCTAAGACGGGTAGCCGGACTGAGAGGTCGAACGGCCACACTGGAACTGAGACACGGTCCAGACTCCTACGGGAGGCAGCAGTGGGGAATTTTGCACAATGGGCGAAAGCCTGATGCAGCGACGCCGCGTGGAGGATGAAGGCCTTCGGGTTGTAAACTCCTTTTGTAGGGGAAAATAATGATGGTACCCTGCGAATAAGCCACGGCTAACTCTGTGCCAGCAGCCGCGGTAAGACAGAGGTGGCAAGCGTTGTTCGGAATTACTGGGCTTAAAGGGCGCGTAGGCGGTGAGATAAGTCTGAGGTGAAATCCTATGGCTTAACCATAGAACTGCCTTGGAAACTGTTTTACTTGAGTCAGCGAGGGGATGGTGGAATTCCCGGTGTAGCAGTGAAATGCGTAGATATCGGGAGGAAGGCCGGTGGCGAAGGCGGCCATCTGGCGCTGAACTGACGCTGAGGCGCGAAAGCGTGGGTAGCAAACAGGATTAGATACCCTGGTAGTCCACGCCCTAAACGGTGGGTATTAGGTGTAGGGCTCGCAAGGGTTCTGTGCCGTAGGGAAACCATTAAATACCCCGCCTGGGGAGTACGGCCGCAAGGTTGAAACTCAAAGAAATTGACGGGGGCCCGCACAAGCGGTGGAGCATGTGGTTTAATTCGACGCTACGCGAAGAACCTTACCTGGGCTTGACATGTTGGTGGTAAGAACCCGAAAGGGCGATGACCCCCGCAAGGGGGAGCCTTCACAGGTGCTGCATGGCTGTCGTCAGCTCGTGTCGTGAGATGTTGGGTTAAGTCCCGCAACGAGCGCAACCCTTATCCTCTGTTGCCACGCAAGTGGCTCTCTGAGGAAACTGCCGGCGATGAGCTGGAGGAAGGTGGGGATGACGTCAAGTCCTCATGGCCCTTATGTCCAGGGCTACACACGTGCTACAATGGGTGCTACAGAGGGAAGCAAGACTGCGAAGTGGAGCCAATCCCTAAAGGCATTCATAGTTGGGATCGGAGTCTGCAACTCGACTCCGTGAACGTGGAATCGCTAGTAATCGTGGATCAGCTACGCCACGGTGAATACGTTCCCGGGCCTTGTACACACCGCCCGTCACACCACGAAAGCCTGTTGTACCCAAAGCTGGTGAGCTAACCCGCAAGGGAGGCAGCCATTTAAGGTATGGCCGGTGATTGGGGTGAAGTCGTAACAAGGTAGCCGTAGGGGAACCTGCGGCTGGATCACCTCCTTTCTAAGGAGTAAAAATTGGGGCCTACTTTTTAGTTTTATAAATTTGAAATTTCAGATTTTAGATTTGAGATTTCAAGATGTTCTTTGACAACAGAAGGAAAAATAAGGGTCAAGTTAGAAAGGGCGTACGGTGAATGCCCTGGCATCAGGGGACGATGAAGGACGCGGCAGGCTGCGAAAATTCACGGGGAACTGCGAGCGAGTTTAGATCCGTGAGATTCCGAATGGGGCAACCCATCCAGAGTAAAATCTGGATATCATGCGCTGAATTCATAGGCGTATGAGGCGAACCCGGGGAAGTGAAACATCTCAGTACCCGGAGGAATAGAAATCTAAAGAGATTCCCTCAGTAGCGGCGAGCGAAAGGGGAAGAGCCCAAACCGACCCTACAACTGAGAGTTCATGAGGGTAAGAAGGTCAAGAAGTTCAATTGAAACTTTTTCACCTTGGTTACACTTTTTGAACTTTTTGTTGTAGGGTCGGGGTTGTAGGACCGCATAAGTAGGAACACTGCATTATAGCCGAATGTTCTGGAAAGGACATCCATAGAGGGTGATAGTCCCGTAAGCGAAATGATGCAGAAACCGAAGCGGTATCCTGAGTACCACAGGACACGTGGAATCCTGTGGGAAGCTGGGGAGACCACTCTCCAAGGCTAAATACCACCTGATGACCGATAGTGCACAAGTACCGTGAGGGAAAGGTGAAAAGAACCCCGGTGAGGGGAGTGAAATAGAACCTGAAACCGTATGC
>SCSY01000079.1 GCA_004298625.1 Nitrospirota bacterium
TTTTGGGGCTGGCGTTCTTGAGATACTGCCGGATGGTTTCGGGTTTTTGAGATCACCTGATTACAGCTATCTTCCGGGGCCTGACGACATATATGTCTCTCCGTCACAGATACGCAGGTTTACCCTGAGGACAGGAGACCTGGTTTCAGGCCAGATCAGGCCGCCAAAAGAGAGCGAGCGGTATTTTGCTCTTCTTAAAGTAGAGGCGGTAAACCATGAATCTCCTGAAGACAGCATAAACAGGACTCTCTTTGACAACCTCACCCCGTATTACCCTACGGAAAGGATAAAACTGGAATACGACCCGACTGATTTTTCAACAAGGGTCATGGAACTTATATGCCCTGTCGGCAAAGGGCAAAGAGGAATGATAGTCGCCGCGCCAAGGACAGGGAAAACGATGCTCTTGCAGTCAATCGCTAAGGCTATAAAGAAAAACCACCGAGAGATACACCTTATTATTCTGCTGATTGATGAAAGGCCTGAAGAGGTAACTGACTGGAAGAGACAGGTCTCGACAGCAGAGATAATCAGCTCGACATTCGATGAGCCCCCTCAGAGGCACTGTCAGGTTGCCGAGATGGTTATAGACAGGGCCAAGAGACTCGTTGAAAGCAAGCGCGACGTAGTCATACTCCTCGACAGCATAACGAGGCTTGCAAGGGCCTATAATGCGATCATACCTACAAGCGGAAAGGTTCTGTCAGGCGGACTCGATTCAAACGCCCTGCAAAAACCAAAAAGATTTTTTGGAGCGGCAAGAAACATTGAAAACGGCGGCAGCATTACAATCCTTGCAACTGCCCTGGTTGACACCGGAAGCAGAATGGACGACGTTATATTCGAAGAATTCAAAGGCACCGGCAATATGGAACTTCATCTCGACAGAAAACTCGTTGAGAAACGGATATTCCCGACCATAGATATAAATGCATCAGGCACAAGAAAAGAGGAACTCCTCGTTGAAAAAGACGGCCTTAACAAAATGTGGATATTAAGAAAGGTGCTGAATCCGCTCAGCACTGTTGAAAGCATGGAGTTTTTGCTTGGAAAACTCACCGGCACAAAAACAAATAAAGACTTCCTTGATTTGATGAATACATAACTTATATTTTAGAATCGGGAAAAGCGTCCTGCACGGCAGTTAAAATTTCGACGGTAGTTTGGTATGGCACGAATAGCAGAATTTCTTGCCCTTTAATGTTCTCCTCAGATAAAACGTCTTTTTCCCTGTAAGTTTATTTACGGCAGACATGTGAACATCATGACATGTGACACAACTGACCATGCCGTCCTTGTCGAGGGGCAAGTCCAACGGAACTATCACTTTGGGGACCACGCCAACGGGATGAGAAAGCCTTTTTTCGAGATGGTGACACTTCATGCATATTTTTTCAATATTGGTCTTAAGAAGCAAGGCGGTTTTCCCCACCGGCAATTTTTCGTGGCACTCAAAACATCCGACCTTGCCGATGAAATTATGTCCTGCCGCTCTTTCCGGCATGGCAAAGAGCAGCACGAGGCCCATAAAAATTGTCAAACTGTTATATCTTGAATGCATCGAGTCCTTCACGTAATTCCTTTATATTTTTTTTCAGCAAATCCTTTTTCTCCTTAAACAGTTCCTTATCATCATGGCAGATACTCATATCGGTAACAGTGCCGGAGAGTTCGGAAAAACGTTCTTTTATCTTCACGAACTTATCCCGCATTGACTTGCCCATCAAATCAAAATCCTCGGCTAAATCCTTAAATTCATCATCTTTTCTAAGCCTGATATTGACGGTAAGATCGCCGTCTATAAGCTTTTGTATATCCTGTGAAATCCTGAAAAGCGGTCCGGCCACCTTCCAGAAAACTGATTTCATAGCCAATATCAAGGCAATAATAACGACAAGAAGGCCTGTCAGGTTTGCCGTTATCATATACGGCAACAGAAATTCATTAATGCTGTCCGGAAGATGAAAGGTATAAATAACCTCATTCAGCCGCCTGCTGGTCAACACATAAAATAATATCGTTGCGACAATGCCGCCTATTGCAGTAATTACAATAAATCTCAGAAGCATATTTTTTTGAAATCCCTCTAAAGTAAATCTTTCGGTCCTCATCATTCCTCCCTAAGGGGGCCCGGCCCCTTATCTATTATGACATTTCAGGCAGAGCGCGCTGCCTCTATTGCTCATGACAAGTTTATTTGCCTCTGTAGCGTATGGGTCATGACACGAACCACAACCGAGCTTGCCGCTAAAAAGTTTCACCGGCGCCAGAGACGCCTTAGGTTTATATCCTTCGGGATCCCTCATCCTGGCCTCGTCATAGCTTACGCCTATCGGATGACTGTCAAGATGTTCCGTAAGCTCTCTTGAATGCGTCCAGAACCCGGCTCCCACAAAAGCGCCGCCCTTGCCTATTGAGTTATCATGGCATGAGAGGCACTGTATGGAGAGACTATCGAGTGCGTCTGAATTATTTGTGCGTATATACCTGGAACCTGCGCCATGCGCAAAGGCAAGCGCGCTTGTATGAGACATCTCGCCTGGATGTTCCTCATGGCATGTGCTGCAAAATTCCATGCCTGTTACAGGCCTTCTCAAAAGAGAAACCATCCTGCTCCACTCTAAAGAAGTGTGTATATCATGGCACGTAGCGCAGGTCAGCTTCCTATCAACCGATAGAGGCATATCAGCGGGAATTCTTGCTTTATTAGGCGCTATTTCGTCAGGATGAGAGTATTTTCTGACAACCTTAGAGTGGCATCGGCTGCAGAGCGTCCGGACCTTTCCTATCATAGGCAAAGGGCTCTTCTGTCCCGGCTTCGGCATGGCGGCATGACAGCCTTTGCAATCCTCAGGAGAAAATTCGTGAGGACTCTCGAAAAGCGCATACCCCACAGCTCCGAGAATAACTAATAAAAAAAATGCATAAAAAAATTTCATGCCCTTATCTTATCCAGGATTCTGTCTGCCTGCCTGGTCGTTTCTATCAGTTCCTTAAGTTCAGCCTTTATTTCCTCATCGGCGTTCTTCTCCATGCGGTTTTCGATATTCTTTTGTATTGATTCTATTTTTGACACGGCATCTTTAACGGAAGCCAGCCTTTCCTGATAACTGTCTATGAGTTCATTAAGCCGGGGCGCAAGAGGAAACAAATCGGCAGCTTCAAGAGGGGGCCTCTTTGAAAAATCTCCGCTGCTCAGAGTCATAGAGAAATCCGAGACAGACTTCAGCGGGGTCACAATCCTTTTTGTTAAGGACCGGCTTAGCGCAATCACCCCGATGAAAATAAAAGCCGCAACAGGAAGATATATTAAATAGGTCCTCAGATAAAGGGTCCCTTCAAGTTTTTGCAGGGCCCTCAATGACTCGGCATAAGTCAAAGGAAGCTCTTTGGGAAGAATAAAATAAAGAGTAAAGGCGGAGACTGCCGCGCCCAACAGAATAACCAGGAACAGATTTGTCCCAAATCTGTAAAAAGAACTTCTTTTAAAAACGGCTGATGGCTCCATATGCCCTCCTGAGCTGATTTTTAGTCCTTGTTTTATTCTCTCATAAAACTTTTCGGCATGCAATAAAAAAATTTTAGAGGCTTTATTTGTCTGCTTTTGCTTTTTTCATTATATCACAAACCTTTTCCCTGAACCTCTTTATATGAGACCCCTCCCAACAACGACTGTAGGACAACGACTGACAACAACAACTGAGGACAACGACTGGGGTCAGCCCTTGATTCATGACATAATCTCCTTTTTCTCCGATTCCCACTGTCTCGACAATATTCTGTCAGCCTTCAGTTCTTTCATAAGCCTATTGTATTGTTGGGGCACTGAGGATGGATCTCCATACCCCGCTATCCCTGCTATCTCCATGTTGTATGCCGTTGTCTTTTCTTTTGCAAGACATATAAACATCCGGCGCGCATGCCGGCACTCTTTTGTCTCCGGGCTTGAAAGTTTTTTTACGCCATACTGATTGCATACCCTATCTCCCAGTTCCTCAAGGTCTATTATGCCGCCATATTTCCTCTTTGCCGTTATACCTTTAAGCGCTTTCTTCCTTGTCTCTTTTATTATCTTCTTGATAAATTCTTTGCTGCCTAATATCGCCTGCCCTATTATTTTTTCTTTAGGCAACGGCAGAGGATTCTTTATCCCTGCCTCTGTGAATTCTTTGTATCTCCGATATGCCGCTTTTTTTTCTTTCCCGTATTCTTCCATCAGCCAGCCCGTACTAAGCCATCCAGGGGTTGTTTCCTTGCCGATATAATATCTGTAGCTGCTCCATTTGTAGTCTTCGGCTCTGACTGTTATGCCCGCCCTTACGGGATTGAGGTGTATATATCTGGTTAATTCAAGCAGGTATTCTTCTTTTTCTACGCATAGTGATTTGTATCTGCCCGCAAATATATGTCCAATTACTCCGCGTTGCCTTCTTAGGTAGCTCCCGTATGCGCTCCCGATGTAGTGCGTCAGCTTTGTCAGTTCGCCTAAGGGTGTTGTCAGGAGCAGGTGATAATGGTTACCCATGATGCAGTATGAGTATAGTTCGGCTTTGTATTTTTCTACTGCCCTCTTTATGGTATCTATGAAATATTCTTTGTCTTTGTCCTCTGCAAAAATGTGCTCGGTTCTGTTGCCTCTCGATATTATGTGATACGCCGCTCCTTCATATTGTATCCTTAAGGGTCTTGCCATGAAGATATCTTATTCATCTTATGCCTCTTTGTCAAGAATCAAGGGCTGACCCCTTTTCTTCCCTTTCTTCACAAAAGGGCACAAAGAGGAATACTGGTTTGATGCGTGGGACGGATTGTTGACAGGGTTTTATTTAAAGCTTTAGTTTAGCTATCCGGACAGTCGCAAAAATATGGAGGAAAAGGAGAGTGTCCGTAGACTTATGCGTTAAATGAGAGAATGAGACTGAAAACTGGCAATTTCAGCAAGCCGGATAGAAAAAAAAGAGGTGGTTTAAGAAAAAATATTTCAGCCAAACGGATAATGCGATGAGTTTTTGAAACAAAAAATCAGCAGAAAATCCCTCGCGGACAACGGACAGGACAATTGCAAGACCTGACCCCTTTTTCTGCTTTTTCCTCCTGTAGCTTCCCATTGCTTCCGTAGTAAGGTGAATCATCAAATATCTCTCTACCAATGCCAAGGACATCGTTTTTGACCTCAAGATAATACGCCTTAGCCTCGGCCTGGGGCTGCAATCAATACAAAATCTTTACTTGATCATATGGCCAAGGGTTAGGCAGTGGTGGTGCTTCTGCCTCCTCATAGCGACAATAAACCTCTCCTGTTGTGTATGTTCCCGCAGGTCTGCATCTCAATATCCCTGTGTAGAGATGGGACAGAATCGTTCGGAATGGCTCTACGTCCGTATAGTAGAAAATATCATTCTGTACCGTAGGTGTAAGTTGATTAAGAGCCCCTAAAAATTGCATCGTGTAATTATCAGTGCTGTTATCTATTGTGTCCGTCACTGCAAGTTTCAGGTAATGCACTCTGGAAGAATTAAGGTCGTCGGTATCGGACCGCTTCTCCACAAGCAGCACAAGCCTTATGTAGTTGCCTGCCGGTAGTGTCACACGCGCTGATGGCACTGCAGAGGCTGCTGTAGACGGCGATCCCATATAGGAAATTTCATATTTTAGATCATAAGGGTCTATGTAGGGTAAGACGCTGGGAGGAGCAGCAACTACAGCCAAGAGCTCCTGGTCTGCCCTTATATCAGCTCCTGTCCTAAGATGATTCACCGTATCAGACGGTCCGGCTATCGAAAACCTGTCGGTCAGGTTCCAAAATACTTGGTGCGTAGGTTCCATGAGGTCTTTATATCCCACTGCTATGGCATTATCTTTTTCATTGCCGAGGGTGCCTTTAAAGACAACTTGAAGCGAAAGGTCTGTCACACCTGCGGGGATAGGGTCTGAGGAGAAGTCGAAGGTGAACTCTGTTGGATTGACGTTCATCGATGCCAATTCTTCAGGCAGCAATTCCCTTGTTGCTGATACTGAATAGGAAAAATTAGAGTCCATTGAAGCATTCCGTAGTGGGTTTTGAGAAGCTACATACGGCGGATCGCCTGATAAATCTGACTGGTAGTCTGTTCGTTTTTTGTATTTTGCGACTGCTGTGATAGTGCCTGCAGTCATGGCCTCGTTGGGAGTTGTGTTTTTGATATTCGCCTTGATCTTTGTGAACTGCTGGTGCTTATTGCCGTAAGCGTCGGTATAGGGAGTTTGACTGCCGTCAGCAATCGAATATACATATTGGGCTGGAGGAGTGATCTCGATTGTGCCACGGAAAAAGTAGTTCAAGAGGCCGGCGGAGTAGCCAACAGCCTTGGGGAGGAGTTTCTGCGCGTAATCATAATGACACTTGTCATCGAGCATGATCGGCCACCATAATTTTGTTTGAGGAAAATACTTAAACCGATACCCATACAACAAGCCAGTTACAGCTAGATGCTCAACTGTTTCGCCGTCTCCGTTTTTTCTAAGGTAGTTCTTATTGTTTGAGGTGTCTTTCCAGCGAACGGTGCTGGTAGCCCTTGGATAAGGGAAGTAGTATGGGCCATATTGATTATAGTCTTCAGTCAGCAGAGTATTTTTGCTTAAGAAGTTGGCATTTGTATATTCTGCAAGACCTGCCAACTGGTTTCCCTCTGTAAGCCCCGGCAAAAGAGTGGTAATCGAAGGATTTGTCCCGTCATAGAGGTCAGAATCCCAAAAGTTGGTGTATGAGGCGTTCGTGATTTCGATTGCGGTGGTTTTCTTGATAAGACCAAGGTTATCAGCATTGTCTTTGACGTATTTCTCGAACCATTCAGGCCACACATGACCTACGAAATCATTCCTCACATGAGCAGGAACAGCCATATCTTGAAGAAGATGCAGAATATTTCCTATGCCTTTGAAAGTATTTGCAAAATTCTCGCTCCTCTTTGCCGTGTCTTTTTCTCTTAAAGCGTCATAATAATAAGAGCGCGCGTGGTCCCAATCCCATTCATTGCCCGTATCTTGTTTTGTTGTAGTTATCTTTGCCGGATTGCCGGCTGATGTGTATCCCGTTGCCCAAGTGACAGTAGAGTACCATGGGATGTAGCTCCGCCCAGTCCGAATACCGTCGGCAGTACACCATGCCAGAAACCCAATTCCAACATTTATTGCAGAAGGAGAGCATGGAAATAAAATCGGCCCTGGCGAAAAAATGCCGCAGGTATCTGGTGCATTATACAGCACATCCGAAAGACCCATATTCTTTATCGGATCATGAAAATGGTTGTCTGCACGGCAGTTAGGAATGTCCTCCTCTGTAGAACCTTTTGTGAGCCAATAGAGAATTGTTTTTTCATTATCAGTAGAAGGAAAATATGTTCCCAAGCCAACGCTAAAACCCAAGTTATTTTTAAGATACTGATCCAACCGTGAAGAACTTACCGCTTTGTCTGTAATATCGGGGTGAGTTATTTTGTTATCAAAAGCCATCGCATTCTTGCAGAAATAACATGTAATAACAATTATGATCAACAAACAATTCTTAGCTCTATTCATACAATTATCCTCATTAGTCTTTTCTTGCTTCGTCTCTTTCTTTCGATGCTGCTATCTCTTCCCAATAATAGGCATCAGCCATCAGTTTCTTGCTTTCACCAAATCCTAAATTAATCGCTCTATGAATAAATGAAGTATGTTTCTCATATGAGTATTCAGGTTTAAATCGCTCTAAGCTGAACGCGTAATGATCCCTCCATTTAAAATCTGTCCTATTTCTACGATTTGGGAAAATAATCTGACTGCTCCATGCCACATATCCAGCTTTATATATCGTCAAATCAGGTTTGTTCACAATCGGATTTAGCACATAAGCTTTGATCTTGAACTTGCCACTTTTATCACTCATCGTTTCAATTACCCTGTAAGAGGTCGTTGTCGGCATACCCAGCCATGCCATCGGCGTAATCGACCACTCCACCAACACCACAGCCCCTTCTATCGGAAGTTTCGTCTCGGCGTCGACAATAGTTCCATCGATTGGGAAATAGATTCTTGAAACATAAACAGCAAGAACTAGTATCAAAATCACAAATATCAGCAAAATCAGCTTTCGTTTCATGTATCCTTCCTTAATAGAAGCTCAATCTCCATATCCCATCTTCGTCTTTAATAAATTCTACAGAATAGGTCGTTTCTTCCCCGTCTTCAATTCTGGAGAATTTAAGTTCAGCGATATTATTAACGATTCTCACTAATTCGATATCTCCCATATCCTGAGATATCTGAGGAAGGTATTCCTCCATCAGTTCGTAATTATATTGAAATACCTCCTTAGAATTTCCAGGAAAATCTTTCAACGCGCCCGGTATGTCCTTTATTGCCAAAGCCGCTTTTACCCTATTCCATATATTTCTGAATATACCTATCATATTGTCTTGAGCCAGCACATTCACAATCGTAGTATCAGTATACTTGTTTCCCTGTGAATCCGTTATAGTAACACTCGGCAGATAAAGCCCCGTGTTCAGGAAACTTGCGGTCACGGTAGAGAGGCTCTTGCATTCCAGGTCAGTAATCCCGTCTCCGTTAAAGTCCCAGGAGTATTTTACAACAGGATTGCTGATATTTGGTATCGCCTTCAGAGTTACGTCTAACGTCGTCAATCCTGCTGAATTTAATGCAGGCAGACCCTCATTGGGCGTAAGATAGGTCAGAATAATCGGGTCAGTCCCTGTCGTTGCGTTCACCGTTACTGTTGTATCTCTCTGAACTCCGTTTAAATCCTTTGCTATGGCTTTGATATTATTGGGACCGTTCATAAGCGGCGCAAGCGCAGCAAAATAGTTCCCATTTATATGCGCCGGGAAGTTGCTGTCAACTCCGTCCAGTCCCGGTCGGGATGTCTCTATCATCATCTGCTCTCCGGTCAGCAGAGGGTCTATCGCACCTTTGACAATCACCCTCGATCTGCTCGTCCCTGTGCCGTTTGCAGGGGAAGATATGGCAACGGTGTTCGATCCAACTGCCGGGACAGTTATCCCATTACTAAAGGCGCTGGTTCCTACAGGGATGCTCAGCCCGCTGCTGCACCTGGAGTCTTCTGTCGCACCACCGCCGCCTGTATTCCCGCCGCCTCCTGTATTCCCGCCTCCGCCTGTATTCCCGCCGCCGCCTATATTCCCGCCGCCTCCGGTTTCACTGCTGCAACCAGGTGTATTTAACGTAGTCAAAGGAGTATAGTTGCCAGGCACACCTGTTCCTCCGCCAAGCTGCTGCCGCAGATATTCTTCATACGAAGATGTACCCCCACCGGGCAAGGTCGACCAAGGCACAGGCATTGAGCCGTTGTTAGTAGATCCGTTGTTAGTAGATCCGTCGCTACTGCCTGGATAACTTTCTCCGCAATAGTTGTAGATGATCGTATATCCTATGGATTTGGAGGCAATTCTGGCGCTCGCGCTGTTAGGACATATTGTGTACTCAAAATCAGCATTAATGATAATAACCCCACTGCAACCCGAAACCACCCCTCCGCCGTAACCCTGGACTTCGTCCATAAGTGCGGATTGCGGAGTGCGGAATTCGGAATTAAAGACAAACTGACTGCTGAACGCTGATCGCTGATCGCTCAATGCTGCTGTTGTCTGCCGCCTTGTTATTCTGTAGGGTACCGTTATCTTCTGCTGCGCCTTCAGACTGGGCGGTATGGTTGCCAGCACCTCTATATCGTATTCCCCAATAGCTGAGGGGAATTGCATTCCTTTGTAATCTGCTGCAACCAGGCCATAATTCGATATAGTGAACTCTCCGTTGAATACAGCCCCGGGCTGCATCCTGGGCAGATTTATTGATGGCGGCTCGATTACAAGCACAGGGGTCGGGACATTGGTTTCGAATGTCTGTGTTATCACTATTTCATATTTGTCCTGAATCACTGTTGGTGTTACGCTCCATGAGACTGTTACCATGTTCATCTCCAATGCTATCGGAACTGTTGTAGTCATTCCTGCCTGAATCGTGAAGCTTCCGGAATAAGGCGTGTGTCCCGGAGGAGGAGAAACATTATAGGTGTAACGTCCCTCCGGAATATCATACTGCATAACCGTTCCATCCGTGCCAGTGCGGAGTGTATATATCAACTCAGGCAAAGTCTGATGCTGGAATGTGATTGTGGCATTTGGCACGTCTTCCATTAACTCATTCAATACATCAAACATAACGTTTCCTACTGCGTTTGATGTGACCGTCGCCTGAATCTGGTATGTGTAAGGTATGTGGTTATCCGAATATATGACTACCCTGTCGTCATAGACTCCCTGTGCAAGGGTTGCAGGAGGATTAAACATAATTCCGATGGTCTTGCTTGTTCCGGGAGACATATCGCCTATCGCCCTGTTCACCGTCAATGACATCCATGAGGTTGACGGGCCTTCTATCCTCGCATTTCTTAAAACTTCCTCTCCAACATTGCTTATATTGAATGTCGCTATCTTCTGGTTGCCTCTCACCATTCCTGTGTCTATATACGATGGGTTTGTCGTGATAACCGGAATAAGCTGGACCATCGAGATGCTTGCATTAAGAGTTTTCTGGAAGCCTTCGTTAAGCGTCGCCTTCATTGTCGCCCATGATGTATCGGGAGTGGTTGTAGTTGACGTAATTCGCAATGTGATGTTTCTCGTCTCTCCTGCTGAAAGCTGATCGCTGAGAGCTGACGACTGTATCACATTGGCTGTTATGCCTGTTCCTGCCGTTGTCTCGAACGCTAATCCTGTTAAGGCCGCGCCCCCATAGTTATAGAGGCTTACGGGTATATCAACAGACCTTCCCCTTGCCATCCTCACCGAGGCTGTCTCAGGACTCATCGAAAACCCTGCTATCGCGAACGTTGACTGCACTGTCCTGTCGCTCAGGTCAGGATGTATGGCCCAGATGGTGTACAATCCCGCCTCGTTGGCTCCAGGAGTGAAAGTGTAAGTGAAAGCGCCGGTAGCGTCAGTTGTAACTGTAAAGAACCTGTCAAAGCCTTTTATGCTTATTCCGAGTTTTACAGGAACGTAAGGAACAGGAGCCGAGGGTTCAAGGGTTCCAGGGGTCAAGGTATTGGAGATAGCTTTCCCACTGATTATTACCGGCTGGGCATATTGGTAGAAGGTCTTTTCAGGCGAGGCGTAGGCCCTGTATGCGACATCCGAGATCGTTGTCTCTATGGATTGGGTCATGCCGGGGGCTGTCACCTGATCGGTTTTCCCATAGTGGTAATAGGTGTTTTCTATCGAAGCCTCTATTATCACCTTGTAAGGGGCTGACGACGGCACGCTTATGTATATCGGGTCTGTGAGTAAGCTTTCATTCGGGTTGAGCCTTGCAACCGCGTAATAGCCTGTGTTGAGTATTTCGTTGCCCGCCCTCTGGTCGAGATATCCTGTCGAAAGGACATTGCCGTCCTGGTCTTTGAGGGTCACCCGCACCTTGCTTGTTGCCCCGCCATTTTCGCTTGTGAGGAATTCCATGAGGCTGCTTCCGATGTTGTTGATCTTGAGCCTTACTTTTCCGGATATGCCTCTTGTCAAAGACTCGTTGAATATCTCAAGGGCTGTGCTTGAGCCTATAACTTCCGCAGAGGACGTCTTTGTTATCCTGACTGTTGCTCCAGGGGTTGGAGACCAGGTTGCTCCTGTAATAACGGAAACAACCGAAGGCGCGTCTGCTGTTGTAGCCGTAACCTTATCAACCTGCAAGGTTGCGCCTGCGGTAAGGGTAAACGGACCTGCAAGGCTGCTTGAAGGCGCTGTGCCGACCTTGATGCTTATGGTGTCAACAGATAGCGTGTAGGGTGTAGCGTTTAGCGTGTAGGGAAGTGAAAGGATGACTGGTATCGTTTCGAGTAAGCCTCTTCTTAAGACTGTTCCCTGTTTTATGCCCATGGATAGATCTGGAAGCATTGCTTCCTTTATCGGGCTTTCTATATTCAGGGTATTTACTGCGGATATCCCGTATGTCACGACTCCGCCGGAGTAATATCCGTCTGTATATGAGAGGGCTGTGACAGGATATGATGTTATCCTGCTTCCGTTCCTGTATATGTAGTAGCCGAGCGTGTCTCCGTCATACGGGGACTGCCATGTGATGACAGGCGCGGCATCGTCTATCTTTTCGACCAACAGCTCTCTTATAGGGGATACAGGGAAGTTTATCTCTTTTGTTTCCGACAAGGGCCCTTCGTTTCCAAGGCTGTCGAAGGCTGTTACTGCATAGAACCTGTATGTCCTTGAAGGAGAAACGTCAACTGCCTTTGTTATCCCGACCTTAACTATCTTGGTTGCTCCGGATGTAGTTGTAATCGGCCTGTCTGATCTGTAAAGCTGATAGCTGACTGCCGGCTGGCTGCTGTCTATATTCCATGTGGCGACAACCCCTGTGCTGTCAAGGCTGAGGCCGAGGTTTATTGGAGCAGGAGGGCCTGTCCTGTCCGAGATCCCGGCGGTCTCGACAGACTTCCCGCTTTCGCTTCCGAGAAGCCCTATTGCGCTTACCGAATAATAGTATGTTCCATCAGCAGGCGGTATATCCTGCGCCGGAGAGCCCAATACTCCTGTCTTTATCTTTACCGGCGTTGCCTCTCCCTCTGCACGCCTGTATATGTTGTATGTTATGCCTGTCATTGTATTCCAGGTCAGGGTTATTACCCCTCCGTTCCCTGTCCTTGTCAAAAGACCTGTCGGCACATCAGGCGGAGGCACGCTGTCTTTATAAAGAAGGATGTAACGTCCGGAGGCTACGGTCGCTCCGGAATTTCCGATGACATCGCTCGCTGCGTTCAGGACGAACTCGGCGGTTCCCTCAGAAAGACCCGATATATTCGCGCTTCCTGTCCAGTGGACCCCGTTGTCCGTTGTGGTGAGGTCTGTTACAGCCGTGGTTATCCCGCTCGAAGATTTTAGCCCTATTATTGGTGTAGTTGCGGACGGCTCGTCAAAAACAACTTTTACCTCAACCGGAGCAGTTGTTATCTGCAATACCGTCAAAGGAGACTGTATCGAGGCAACAGGGCCTGCAACGTCAATTCTGATTCCTGCTCCCTGTGAAATCCCCCTGTTTCCTGTCATGTCTTTGCCTGAGAACTTATATGTCGTTGTCCCGCTTTCTATCAGGGATGTGACGCTGAATGTGCCTTCATAAACAACCCCCTGCACCCCCTTTTCTAAGGGGGAATTAGTGAGGGAGATAATTATCGGAGAGCCTGAGCTTGGCTCAAGGCTTAAAAACGGCATCTCCTTTAGAGGTTCGTTAACAGTGAGTTCTGCTTTAACGCTTCCGGGGCCTGCTATCATAGCAGGATATGTCTCTACGCCCGAAGGATCCGTATAGCGGTATTTTATGGACGAGACATATGGAGCTACCCTGTCTGATGAGGCAGATACTACATTCGATATCCCGCTTTCGTTCCCTGCGCTGTCCACTGATGTGACCGCATAGTATCTGAGGCTGTCGGATGGAGGCATGTAGTCGTTAAAAA
>SCSY01000347.1 GCA_004298625.1 Nitrospirota bacterium
TATAATGCCACCGTCTATCGGGACGAGACGGGCGAAGTGCAGGGCGTGTTCGCCGCCGCGCGTGACGTGACCGAACACCACCGTTCCGAACGCATCCTGGAATTCGAAAACCACGCGCTCGCAATAATCAGCGGCAACCCGCCGCTGTCGGCCATCCTGGAAATTCTGTGCCGTGGCATAGAGGACATACTCGAAGGCACGTTGTGCTCCATCCTGCTGCTCGACGAAGATGGCATCCATCTGCGCCTGGGCGCAGCCCCCAGCTTGCCGGGCGAATACAACCGAGCGCTCGACGGCATGGTACTCGGTCCCGCCATAGGCTCGTGCGCCGCCGCTGCCTTTACCGGCAGGCAAACGATAGTCTCGAATATCGCCCATGACCTGCTGTGGGAGGATTTCAAGGAGCTGGCGCTGCACCACGACCTGCATTCGTGCTGGTCGATGCCGATTTATTCCGCGTCTGGCGACGTGCTCGGCACCTTCGCGGTGTATCGGCAGATACCCTATATGCCGATGCCGTTCGACTTGCAGGTCACCAGCCGTGCCTCCCATCTCGCCAGCATCGCCATCCAGCGCAGCCGCGCCGCTCAGGAACTGAAGCGCTTCAGCGAAACGCTGGAACTGCGCGTGACCGAGGAAGTCAGCAAAAACATGGAGCAGGAGCGCCTGCTGATCCAGCAATCGCGCTTGGCCGCCATGGGCGAGATGATAGGCAACATCGCCCACCAGTGGCGCCAGCCGCTCAACGCGCTGGGTTTGCTGCTGCAGAACACCAAGGATGCCTATGAATACAACGAACTGAATAGCGAATACCTGAATAAATCCACGGCGACCGGAATGCAGTTGATTGCGAAAATGTCCTCCACCATCGACGATTTCCGCAATTTTTTCAAACCCAACAAGGAAAAAACCTCGTTCAGCCTGAAACAGGCGGTGGAGGATACGCTATCCATCCTCTCCGCCAGCTTCAATAATCACGAAATCAGCGTTCAACTCGATGTCGCCGACGACATCGTCGCCTACGGTTTTCCCAACGAATATTCGCAGGTATTGCTGAATATCCTGAATAACGCCAAGGATGCCATACAGGCGAACAAGGTGGGGGGCGGAAAAATCCACATCCATATCGCCCGCCATGACGGCTTGGCCAGCATCAGCGTGCGCGACAATGCCGGCGGCATACCCGCCCAGATACTGCCGAAAATCTTCGACCCC
>SCSY01000080.1 GCA_004298625.1 Nitrospirota bacterium
GCATCGCATCCAAGTTCCATCGCAATAGCTACATCAGAGGCAGTGCCAACTCCTGCATCAACAATTATAGGCACCTTTGCCTGTTCAAGTATTATCTTCATATTGTACGGATTTCTTATTCCAAGCCCCGAACCGATTGGCGCAGCCAACGGCATCACAGCGGCAGCCCCTGCATCAACAAGCCGCAAGGCCATAACAGGGTCGTCGGTTGTGTAAGGCAAAACAATAAAGCCTTCCTTTGCAAGAATCTCTGTTGCCTTCAAAAGTCCAATCACATCAGGGAAAAGAGTTTTTTCATCTCCTATAACCTCAAGTTTTATCATGTCCGAGATTCCTGCCTCTCTTGCGAGTCTTGAATATCTGAGGGCATCCTCGACATTGTAACAGCCGGCAGTATTCGGAAGAATCTTGTATTTCTTAGGGTCAATGTAATCAAGAAGGTTTTCGGATTTCCTATCTACGATATTCACCCTTCTCACTGCAACAGTCACAACGTCAGCTCCGGATGCCTCGATAGCCTTCCTCGTTTCCTCAAAATCCTTGTACTTCCCTGTCCCCACCCAGAGACGGGACTCGAATTCTATGCCTTTAATTACCAATTTATCTTCCATATCCTCTCCTCCGTACTTTACTTAACATATATAAGCAGGGATGGTTTGAGAGACATTCGAGATTTTTCGGTAACAGTTCTTGGCGAACTGGAGCGATAACAGCCGCGACTGTTTGAGGTCGCTACGACCGAGTTTCGCGGCTGTAGCGGAAAGAGCCTTAGAACTGTCGCAAAATCTCGGCAGAAAACGAAAGCCATCACTGCTTATCAACATCCTCTCCTCCTCCCACAAAATTCACAATCTCGATTCTGTCTCCATCCTTTAATTTATAGCTCTCATAATCAGTTTTTTTGATTATCGTGAGATTAACTTCAACAGCAACACGACCCTGCTCAATCTTAAGCTCGTTAAGAAGCTCCCTGACCGTGCCTGCGTTTGAATCGAAATTTTCTCCGTTAACTATCAGTCTCATAAAATAAAAAACCGCATCCCTGACAAAGGATACGGCCTGCCTTCCCAATCCCTACGCCGGCATTATCCGTATCAGGTTCAAGGGGTCTTTTCCGTCTAAAACGGAAAACTCTCAGGCTCTCGCCTCCCCCAAGGGTTGATTTAAGTATAGAAGAGAATTTGAAAGAATGTCAATTAAACGCTGGATAAAGGCAGAGCATAGTGTTCGAGCGGTTTATTTTGCCGATATTCCGACAGTTGATTTAATTTAAAAAGATAAAGAGACAAAATCCTCGGAGTCCCGATCTTATCGGGACGAGAATGAGCGAGAATACTATGCACTGCCTTTTAAATAAACTTCCTATAGCATATTTATCTTATGCGCAAGGCATCCAGCCCCAAATCCGTTATCAATATTCATCACTGCAATTCCCGGCACGCAGGAATTCAACATCGCAAAGAGCGCAGTCAGTCCGCCGAGGCTTGTGCCGTAACCGACTGATGTAGGGACAGCGATAATCGGCTTGTCTGTCAAGCCGCCGACTACAGATGGAAGCGCTCCTTCCATCCCTGCAACAACTATTATCACTCTTGCCGAATGAAGAGATTTCTTATTATTAAGCAGCCTGTGAAGTCCTGCAACGCCGACATCATAGACAGTCTCAACTTTACTTCCAAGAAAAGACGCAGTTACGGCAGCCTCTTCCGCAACAGAGATGTCGGATGTTCCTGCCGTAAACACAAGGACATTGCCGTTTTTCTTTTTCTCCCCGCCGACTGATATCATTCCCGAGGCAGGATGAAATTTAGCGCCCTTTATCTTGAGTGCAGCATAAATTTTCTTTGTTGCCTTTGTAATCAGGAAGCCTCCGCTCCTTT
>SCSY01000081.1 GCA_004298625.1 Nitrospirota bacterium
GCAGGGTTGAGCGTTGAATATATAAGCAGATTAGAGCGGGGGCTATCACAGCCCTCATTTAAAACTCTTGAAGCGCTGGCAAAATCCCTCAATGTTAATGCGAAGGATTTCTTTGATTTTAAAGGGGCTGTTGGGTTCCGGGACAAGAAACAGGAGGCCAAACAGAAGAAGGAGTATATTGACGCTATATCTTCTGAACTGCCTGAAATGGAAGTGCGCGAGTTAACAGTGGTCTACAATGTTTTGAAGGGGTTAACGGGCAAACTCCCCAAATAAACTTACGGGCTTGCAGTCATTATTTTTTGCGCAATGTCGGGATAGCTCGCTATAAACCGCAACTCATCATCCGTGAGAGGCTTCTGCGTATGCAGGTTGGCATATTGGGCAAGTTCAAGCACCCTTCTTGCTTCATTGTCATCGTGGAAATGAATTCCCAGTTTGTCATACACATGCCTGAAGCCTTTAATGCCGCCGTATTCTCCTGTTGTTATAACCCTGCCGGTCTCCAGCAGTTCCGGCTCGCCTCTTCCAACGTCCTCAGGGTCATACAACTCATAATTCCTCCTGTCCTTTAACGCGCCGTCTGCGTGTATCCCTGATTCGTGCGCAAAGGCATTTGAGCCCACGCCCGGCTGGTTAATAGGTATGGGGAGGTTAAACGCATAAGACGCGTATTTTGCGATCTTCCACGCCTTTTTTAAATCCACGTGTTCGTCGAGATGGACCTTCCTGCTTAATCCGTGAGAGAATTTCAGCGCAAGTATTGTAGAAACAAGATCACAGTTGCCGCAGCGCTCGCCGTATCCGTTTATGGTGGTGTTTATATAAGAATCAACTCCGCCCTCGAGCGACCCCTGCGCGCCGGCAATTGATACAGCCTCTGCCATTCCGAGATCATTGTGGCAGTGCATCTCTATCGGAAACTTTGTTGCAACTGCAAGCGCCTTGATCCTTTCATATATTGTTATCGGGTCGTCGGTCCCGAGCGTGTCACAGTATCTGAACCTGTCCGCTCCCGCCTCTTTGCCTGCAAGCACAAACTCTATCAGCCTGTCGAGTTCTGTCCTTGATGCATCCTCTGCATTAATGCCGATAGTCTTTGCGCCCAATTCTTTTGCTGTCTTTATGGCCTCAATAGCAGTTTTAAGGATATCTTTAAAGGTTTTTCTGCCCTGGAACTTGCCGTTTATCATTATCTCTGATGTGGAAATAGAGATATTCAGGTGTTTTATATCAGGGCAGTTTTTGAATGTCAGTCTCACGTCTTCGGGTATAGCCCTGCACCAGCCCTCAAGATGAATCCTCTTTATAGCTCCTGCCTTGACAAGTTCGAGGTTGCCGTTGATATAATTCACCTCATGTTTAAGAGTAGGAAACCCGATTTCGGTCTGATATATACCCATCTCATCGAGATAAAGATTGAGCATGGTTTTTGAAAGTTTCGGAAGGAGTATCCTCGATGTCTGGACGCCGTCCCTGTTTGTTACGTCAATCAGATATACCTTGTTCTTCATGTCAAGCCTCATATTGTTCGGATTTTATTTTTTATAAGACTATAGTATAACCAAACAGGGCTAA
>SCSY01000082.1 GCA_004298625.1 Nitrospirota bacterium
CGAAGATATGAGGGTAAAGATAAGAAGTCCTATAATCGCATACAGGGTCCATCTGCGCTGGGCCTCCGATACTGCCGTAGTCATTGAAGATATTTTTTTGAGCGGTTCGATGATACCCACTATTATTCCGAAAAAACTGCCTGCAAATAAAGACGCATACAAGGGGTATCCGACATAGTAGTATTCTCTCTGCAAGACATCGAAAGGGCAGTGGTGGGTCGGGATCTGATAAAAATAAAGGGATATAAATGAAATGATCGCAGTGACAGAGGCAATAAAAAACATGAATGTAAAGACAGAGAACATATATGTAAAGGGTTTGCGACGGGTCCTGTATGCAGCTATGCCGCTTGCGGCCAGAACTGCCAGAAGGGAATAAAAGAGGATCCGGGCAGGCAGGACCGGGAATGCGGCAAGTGAACTTGCAATGCCTCCTCCTTCTTCGCCGAACATGACGCCGCAGCAGGAGGTGATTACATCGGGATTTATGTTGAGGAAATATTGCAGCTGAAGCATAAATTCTAACGCAAGTATAACTAGCGCCGCCAGCAGGAGCTTGTATTTCATCTTGATCAAGGGGTAGTCCTCGGACCTGTTATCCAGATAATTTATGGATATCCATGACGCCGAAACAAAAAATGAAAGGATCTTTGCGTAGAGCGCCGGAAAACCAAAGGCATTTGCGTTCAGAGAACCCGTTGCGCACATCGCGCCGGCCAGCAGCACATGGATATCTTCTGTTGTATAGATGAATAAAAAGAGAGACAGTATTTCAAATGCCAGGGCATATTGCACCAGTGTTGAGATGAGGTAAGTTTTTCTTTCGAGAGAGAGCTGCTCTTCCGAACTGCTTTTTATATCCCATCTCCTGATTATTTTTATGCCGAGCGCCGAGGCGAACAGGACAAGCAGAAGGACAATGCCTGAGCCGATAATTAATGCGATAATGCCTGGATGCAAAATCATTTTTAAGCCCTTCCCGTTATTTTCCCAGAAGTATCGAGCCGGATGTAAAGAAAGTCCCTGCCACTGCTGCTGTCATCAAGCAGGCGAGGGTGGCTGCTATGAGGGCGCGAAAACCTACTGATGAAAGGTCTTTTGTCCTGTGAGGGACAAGGGCTGCCGTTCCCCCGACAAATATTGCAAGCGATGCGAAATGGGCAAAGCCGTTTAACGCATAGGCCGCCAGAACAGCGGAGCGCGGGTTTTTAAGAGCGCTCGTAGAAAGCAGAACTGCAAGGTCCTGGTATGACTTTACCTCGGTAAGCACAGCTCTCTCGCCTATGAGCTTTGATATCTCGAAGGCATCGGAAGGCGGAATGCCTATAACAAGTGTAAAAGGATAAAAGATATAGCCTAAAAGCCCTTTCAATGACCAATCCATGTGAATGCCGAAAATATCATTCAATCTCATGCCGACGCCCGAAAGAATCAGGTCTGCCAGGGCAACAAGACCGAGGAAAGCCAGGAGAAGCGCAACTATGCCTATGACCATCTTGACCCCTTCGTTTGCATTATTTATTACCGCCTCCATCACGGATGATTCCTTCTGATAATATGGAGCGATTTCAAGGCCCAGAGTTTCAGGCTTCTCTGTCTCGGGCATTATTATCTTGGAGATAACTATTGCCGCAACCACAGAAAGTATTGACGCCGACACCAGGTGACCTGCTATCGTAGGAAACGTCGGCTGGAGTATGAATACATAAAGAGCCAGGACGCTCGATGCGGTTGTCGA
>SCSY01000083.1 GCA_004298625.1 Nitrospirota bacterium
TGTTGCCGCGCCAATGATATGCACCCATATCCACCAACTTTGCAGAGCAGGCACAAGCTGTGTTGCCGCATCCTTTGCAAGCGTTCCGGCCCAACCCATGAGGACAAAGACAACCGGCATAACAAGCACGCCCAGAGGCCGCACCTTCTTTACAGTGAACTGGAATATTAAGAATATAAGGATAGCCACGAAAATGTCGAAGATTATTGACTCTGAAATCGTGATAAACGGGCTGATTCCGGTCCCCATCCAGCGCAGGGCTATAGCAGCGGTATGGGAGACAAACCCGGCGAGGGCGCTATACAGGCCGAAAACAAAAAACTTCTCATGCCTTGAAATCAGACCAAAGATATAACCGCATGCGCTTAAGCCGTACAATCCGACAGCAATCCAAAAAAATGCGTATTCTGGTTTCATTTTATCACCTCAAAAAAAGGATGCTTTATTATAGCATTAAAAACAGCTATCAGCTATTTATTAGCCACCGGCTTCCAGCCAAAAGCCTTAAACTGAAAACTGAGCGCCGATCGCTGAAGGACTTATTTTTTGCCTTTCCTCAACCGGCCGATAAAAGTGATAACCATGCCTCCCAGCCCAACCCAGAGGCTTGCGAGCACAATCGGTTTGCCGGGTTCGTAGCGCACATTCATTCCGACCCAATAGCGCACCTCTTTGGCTGAAAGATAATAATCGCCAATCCGAATCTTTTCTCCCATTGCAGACTTACCCTCTGCAAATGGCTTTTCTTTAGATTCTGCTTCTGATCCGACAAGTCTCCGGACTTTAAAAATCGTATCGCCTCCCCTCTCTTTTTTCGGGTCTGGATTATAGGATGCCTGAAGAGCGAAAAGAGGCTCCGAGGGGGGCTGAGGGAATGGAAAATTTCCAGGAGCGTACTTTGTTCCGGTTGTGTAGAGATACGAGTTATCCTTCTGCTTCAGGCTTTGGAGCGAAACATATGCGCCATAGAGTTCCCTGCCCAGTTTATCATAGAGGACGATCAGGATTGAATAGCCTTCCTTGTCGCGGAAATAACCGAAGCCGTTATGATCAAATTTGTGCGTAATATAGATAATCCCTTGTTGCTTGGAGCGCCCCTCACCAACGGCGACCTCGTAAGCCACTTGTTTATCCGCGCCGTTTACTTTGTAACCTTTATGCATTTTGATAAGCGTTGTTTCGCCTTTCAGCTTCGCAAAATTGAAAAAACGCCCTTTGTCTACAATATCATAGCTTTGCAGTTCTCCATTGGGAAGCGTTTCTCCCTCGGTAAGCCTGATTACGCCCCTGAAATAGAAAAGGCTGTTGTAGACAATGCCTCCTAATATCGCTACGAAACTGAGATGAAAAAGTATCATGCCAAGGGAAATGAGAGTAAGCTTTCTGCCCCATATCCTGCCGAAAAAGCAGAATGCCACATTCGCTACCAAAAAGATTAGAAGCCCGTTGAACCAGAGCGTATTGAAGATCAGTCTCCACGCCCGCTCCCCGCGTAAAATCGTGACGCCCATCACGCAGCATGCAAAGATAGCGATCAGCAATATCAGGGCAAGCTTCGTAGAAGAGAGAAATTTATATATCTTGCGTATCAAATTTTTACCTTACAAATTACCACTTAATCTCTCGTAAGCCCCGTTATCAGGGCC
>SCSY01000084.1 GCA_004298625.1 Nitrospirota bacterium
GCTCTTCCGATCTGGATATTCAAACCTCTCTCAATCAACTGGAAAAAGGAGCGGGAATCAGCCATAAAGATGCAAAAGAGAAACTATTAAAGCGAATTTCAAAATGAAAATAATTTGGTCTCCTCTTGCTGTAGATAGAGCATCGGAAATAGCCGATTATATTGCCCAAGACAAACCATCAGCGGCAGAAAAATGGATTAATATAGTATTTTCTAAAGTTGAGCAACTAAAATCGTCTCCCGAAATCGGACGGATTCTACCCGAAATTAATGATAGCCGATTTAGAGAACTAATTTACGGCAATTACCGCATCATTTATCGTATCGAAACCAAACAAATATCCATCCTCACTATTCGACATGCCAGACAAATATTGCCAATAAATGAAATTAAGGCATAACAAGCGCATTTCTTGCCGGCGTTCTTGATGAATCGTTGGGGATCAGGTCTATTTTCTTGACAGCAATCGTTACAGCTTGCTCTTTACTCCCCTGATCTTTTCAATTGTATCCTGATATCCATCCTTTTTCGAGGGATTTAGCTCTATCGCCTTAAGCGCCAATGACTCGGCCTCGTCGAGGTTTTCCTTTTTTGTGTAATAAAGCCATGCGAGATTATTATACGCATCCGCATTTTGCGGGCCTTTCTTTATTGCCTTTTTATAATAATATTCAGCCTCGGCAAGCTCGTTTTTCTGGAAATATATATTGCCCATGTAGAGGTAGGCAGAAGGAAGTTTCTTAGACGCCTCTTTATATTCCTTCAGGGCGTTGTCAAGCTCCCCGCTTTTCTCATACGCGACTCCGAGATTTATATGCTCCTCTGGAGTCAGAGGGTCTTCGAGGATGATTATACGAGGGAGAGAACAAGAAGTTAAAAGTGAAAATGCAATCAGACAAAAAATAATCTTAACCCTCTTACTAAGACCATAGATATGATAACGTTGTTTGTCACTCCGGCTTGTCCGGAGTCTTTCTTCAGAAGGATTCCCGACAAGCGGGAATGACACCTCACTAATGAACCCTTTAGTAACTCTTAACTTTAAACTTTTCACTTTCTCTTTATCAGAAGCGTCCAGAATTTTGTCCTTTCCCATGTCTTTAAAAAATCTTTTTCTGCAATAAACTTGCCTTTTTCTTTTCCTGAGTTTGCTATAACACCGTGTTCGTTATATCCGACAATAACCATAAAATGATTTGCCTGCACCACCCAAAAACCGTAATCAACCAGCGTTATAAGCGGATGCCCTGCATCTATGTTTTTTCTGAGGTCCTCCATCCCCCCGGAATACTGCTCTGCAAACATCCCTTTCTTTTGGGGATAAATAACCATATCAATATCGAGCGTGCCTTTTGCAGACTCACTGTATATCTCCCTTGCAATCTCCTCAGGGGTCACGCCGATATTCCAGTAGTTCATAACTCCTGCAAGGGATGCAGGGCCGCATTGATATGTCTCCTGAGCAAAAAACCGGACATCGGCGATAATATGATATTGCCCCGATTCAGGGATCTTATCAACCGAAGCGCAGGAATGCAAAAAAATTATCAGGTTAAGGCTGAGGCCAAGCATGATAAAATTCTTAACCTTAGCCTTAACCTTCTCTTTAAATATCGCCACGTTATTTTGTTACTACAACTCTTTTGCCTGTAAGCTGCAGCAGCAGCACAACAAGTATGGCTATTACAAGAAGAGTTATCACTATTCCGAGACCATCGCCTCCGGCCTTTATGTCGTCTACCTGAAGGGCTAATTTGTGTATCTGCTGGTCGTTGAGGCTGCCCAGCCTGGCCTGTATCTCATCCTGCGTGAGCCCGAATTTCTCAAGCCTTTCCCCGACCATCTTAATCTCGATGGCCTTCTGAATTTTCCCGAGGTCAGCAGCCCTGTCTGTCTGCGCTATGGCTATCATCTCTGACTGCACAAGACCTGCCTCAGCCTTCGGCGTAATTCCGATTATGAACATTGCAATAATCAAATACATCGCAACGACTTTCATCAATGGCATACTCATGTTATTCACCTCCTTCCTTCAGTTTCTTTGTTTTTTTAAGATGGGTTAAGGGCAGTTTGACGGCGCTGCCCTCCGGTATCATCTTAATGCTCTTTATGTCTTCATTCAAAGCAATAAACTCGCTTAAAAAGGCATTCAAGTCCTCATCTTTCAGAGCATAGCCGTTTGTCTCGATAAGCTCTATTAGAGGCGTGTCCTTCCCCGCTGCGACTGTTACATAATTTTTTATGCCTGAGGCATCGTCTGACGCCTCATCAGGTTTGTCTTTCTCAAGCCTCTTCTTGATTGTCTTTACCTTGTCCTGAAATTCTTTTGTGACAGCATCTGCCTCGTCCTGATTGTTTATAACATGAGGCGTCACCATTACCAATAGTTCTGTCTTGCTGTATGAATCGCTTGTGGCTCCAAACAAATAACCGAGTATTGGAATCTTGCTCAGAAAAGGGATCCCTGATCTGCTCTGTGTTTTAGTTTCCGTAATAAGCCCGCCTAAAACAAGTGTATGCCCGTCCTGGACAACACCAGTGGTCTTTGCCTTTCTTGTGCTGAAACGCGGCGATCCTCCGATTCCCACAGCACCTACCGAACTGACTTCTTGCGTTATTTCAAGAGTAACCCTGTTTTTTTCTGTAATATGAGGCTTTACTGTTAAAATTGTTCCTACAGTCTTATATTGTATCTGCTGAACAAGCGGCGTCCCGCCAGCAGTTGTAGCCTGCTGTGTAGTAGTTGCGATTGGGGTTTCTTCACCTATATGTATGTTGGCCTCTTTATTATCCATTGCAAGTATATGCGGGCTTGCAAGGACGTTTACATTTCCCAATTGTGCAAAGGCAGTAAGTATAGCGCCGAATTTTTCCGTCTTGATAATCGAAGCAAAAGGAGACCCTGATGGAAGTGATGAAATTGCGGTTCCAATGCTTGTTGCTGTGCCGGTAACACTGCCGGTAAAGTCGGCAGAGCTTGAATCAAATCCAGCTAATCCCGTAAATTTCAAACCTTCGGCATGGAAAGGCGTTTTCAACATCCATTCAAGTCCCAACTTTGTATCGTCATTTAAGGATACCTCTGCTATCAGCACCTCTATCAACACCTGCTTTACGGGCACGTCAAGTTTTTTCAGAATCTCAAGCACGGCAAGATAACTCCTCGGATTCGTTTTGATAACAATGCCGTTTATATCTTCATACGCGCTAATGACTATCTCGCCCTCGACTTCTCCCGGCAGCCCTTCCGCCGCCACAGTAGTTACGGTGCCCTTTGGAAGGCCGGGAAGCGGGGAAATCAGCTTTGGAGCGCTCCCCTTGCCGTCTTTCTTTTCCACATAGAGGCTTTTTAATATCTCCGCAAGTTTCTTAGCCTCTCCATTTTCAACATAATAAACAAAGGTCCTTATGGACTCGCGGTCCACAGACGATATATCAAGGGCCTCGAGCACCTTCATGAATTTGACAATGCCCGCAGGAGGCGCGGTAACTATCAGGAGATTGGTCGGCTCATACACGGTAAGGTCTGTGCCCCGGGGCATCAGGTTCCGGAGGACGTTAACTATATCGTTTGCCTTAACGTATTCCAATGGTATTATCTGCGTTACAAAGCTTGAATCAAGCTGCAATTTAACATCCTTGCCTATCTGAACGGATACAGGCTGCTGTTTTGCCGTATCTATGGGCACAATCCTGTAAAGTATTCCGTCCTTCACTGCAGTAAGCCCGTTCACCTCAAGGATGGTCTGGAATATCTGGAAGAGGTCTTTTAAGGGGAATTTCCTGTAGGACTGGATAGTGACCTTCCCTGAAACTCCTGCCCCGATTATGTAATTAATATTAAGAAGCTCGCCGATAGTGGATATAACGGTCTCTATATCAGCTCCGTCAAAATTCAATATTATATATTTTTCCTCTGCCTCTTTCTCAATCCTGACGGATTCGACTTTTTTTGTCTCTTTAACCTCAGGGGGTTTCTGCGGAAACTCAGGCAATTTAATATCTTCAGGAGGCTGCGGCAGGGTCAGGTCTGCCTCTTTCGCCTCCTCTTTTACGGCCTGCCTCGGCGCACATGAAGCAAACAGGAAAACAACCAGAATAGCTGCAATAATTCTCAAGGGCATCGTCTATTTACCTCGGTTTTTTATAGTCTTTATCCTGTCAAGGCTCAATAATATATTTTCTTCATTCCATCTCAATTCAACGCTCTTTTGCTGAACATCAACAACTTCCACATCATCAAACCTGTCACCTTTTCTCACGGCTGTTGCCTTAGCCCTATCCTTCTCTATATAGGCAACATAATCGCCAAACTGGTCCAGAATAATACCCCTGAGATACAACTCAGGCTTTTTAGGAGGCGGTTCCGGAGGCCTGCCCTGAAGAGGCTGGGGTTTGGGCTGAACAGCGCTCCTTGAGGAACTGAATAAGTTGTTGTCTGCTATATCCTTGCTCCATGCCGCCTCAAAAACAGGCGATGCCTGTTTGCCGTTATTTGCAGTCTCCCTGCCGCTGACCTCGATATTCTTCAAAGGATCATATATTATCGCCTCTTTATACATATCTATGGATAAGGCTAAAACAGCAAAACACAAAAGACCAAGTATCGCCCACCGGATTATCATGCCTTCTCGTTGCGAGGCGATCCCGACGTCAGCCCCGAGATCTGAACTCTTATTTTCAATTCCCACGGCGTCTGTATATTCATCACGCTTATGGCTAATTTGTCTATCCTGATAAGCTGTTTGCTTGCATCTATCTGCTTCATAAACTCACCAAGCTGGCTTATTCCTCCGCTGCATTCGAGCTGGACAGGGAGGTCGGCATAATGTTTATACTTTACCACAGATAACGGTTTAATTGAGAGTATTTTAATCCCTGATTTCTCGGCCATATCCTGCACATATCCCTGCATTTTTGCAAAGGCAAGAGACTCGTTTTTATCCTGAAAAACATTCGCCTCCAGGCCCTCGACTTCCTTTGCCGCAGCATCAAGCTCGGTCTCCGCCTTCCCTGTGGTTTTAAGAAATGCCTCGTATTTCCGGAGCGAAGCGTATTTTACCTGGAGCAGCTCTTTCATTTCAGCTCTTTTTCCTGCAAGCGGCATTATAAAAAAAACATGCGCGGCAATTATTGCCATTATAACAGCCGATATAATAACTGATTTTTTCACCCTGCGATCTCCATCCTGATCGAAAACCTTTCCTGTCCGTCCTGCGAGATAATCGGAGACACAAATTCAACCTTTTTGAAAAATTTTGATTTACTGAGAGGCTCTATAATACCGGATGCTCTTTTTGCAAACCCTTCTATATCAACCTTGCCTTTTTCGTCAACAGACATGCTTACAAGCCATGTGTCTTTCGGTAAAAACCTGCTCAACTCAGTCAGCGCTTTTATATTGAGATTTCTTTTCCCCTGGAACTCATGTAGCAGCTTTCTCTTTTCATAAATGGTCTCCATTTTTTTTCTTGTCTCAAGGGGCCCGGATGCCGCGCTTTTAATCTGTTCTATTTTCTTTTCAACGGCATGCAATGCAGCGTAATCCTTATAATAAGAATATATTTCAGTGAAAAAGAATATCACGACCGCCAACGCAGTCATTGCAGCTATCGCATAAGGATAATAATCTTTCTTTTCGGGCAAGAGACCTGCCGGCATAAAATTCATTTCAACCTTTGACTTTTTCAGGGCAGAGAGGGCAATTGCATTTGCCGGAGACAGGGCGAGCGTCTTTGCATTCAGCTTATTTAACACTTCGGGATCGGGATGGCCGGATATATATATGTCTCCGCCGGCAGATGCGGCAAGGCCCTCAAGTTCAGCTGCGGCGCTCTTCCCCTTCGGAACAGTCTTAAACAGAACAGGCCTCTGACCCTTCAGCGCTGCAAGGTAATATGATGCCTCCGCTGCATATATAAAAACTGCATCTTTAATATTGTCTGAGGCAATAAATTCATTCAGGGCCTCTATGAATGAACACCTGATGCCCGCAAGCCCCAGCCCTGAATCCCTGACAACAGTTAACAGCTCATTCACCCTGTCTTTTCGTATTGACAGGACAAGAGTCCGCATCTTGTTTTGCATTTTTTCAATAACCGAGAAATCATATATATACTCCTCGGGCGGCAGCGGCAGATATTTCTCCAATTCAAATAAAATGGCATTTCTCATATCTGCCTTTGACAGGGAAGGCAGGTCAATAAAATTATGGGAAAAATTGCTGAGATTTAATCCTATGACTACGTTCCCTGCCTTATATTCTTCTTTTAATTTACGGAAGGTCTCCCTGATGGCTAAGGACCTCTCCTGTTCTGACACGGGAAGTTTTATATCTTCTGATTTAACAGGTTTGATGATGCCGATTTTTTTGTCGGTGATGGAGATTCTTAAAAAAGAATCTTCTAAACTAACCCCTGCGATCCTCAAGCTTCTCCCTCCAGTAAACAGTCTGCAAGTCGAATCCCTTAAGCGCCGGGACCCTTCTCACTATGGATATTATCTTAACGGCCTGCCTGTTTCCCTTCAAGGCTGCCGTAACCTCTATCCTGAAGTCGGATGAGGCTGTCCGGTAAAGACCGGGAACAAGATTTGCGGGTATCTGCCTTGCGCCGCCAATCTCTGTTGTCCTCTGCTTAAATATCGCATCAATTGCATCACTGCCTGCTCCCATCAACTCCATAACTTCTCTGGAGACAGTATTGATATTAATGCTGCCATCCCCTAAAGTTGTAATCAGATCATGCATCGGCCTGACATCTTTAGAGCCGTAAAGATACTCCGGCTTAAAACCCTTCACAAGCAAAAGTTCCTCTACGCTGTCAAAGTTGCGGTTTTTAGCCTTGTATGGAGGGTCAAGGGATTCATAATACTCATCCTCAGCTCCTGAAAGATGATGTTCTTTATCGGAATCTTTCCAATCCAGTATGGAATCTATAATTTCCTGCTCTGAATCCGGAGGCATCCCGACGTAGTCCAAAACCTTTTTAAGGCTCGTCCCGTCGGCAACATTTATATTTACCCTGGAACCCTCATCCGTTATCTTTATTTCAAGCTCAGCCTCATCTGTAACCCGGCTGCCGGTTACGGGCTTTGTCTCTTCATCAATATGCAGATTGCCCTCGGCGTCAAGATAGTCCACCATGCCATCCTTATCCGATAACAGATAGCCCACTGCCTCCTGATACCCTGACATGGCAAGATAATATGCCTTTGTTTCCTCCTTGAAATTTCTCGTGCTTGCGCTGCCCCACCTCGTTGAAAAAGAAAAACTCATAGCTATAACGCTCAGCATCACAAGCACCCACAATGTCATCAACAGGGCAATGCCGGCGTTCTGCGGAGCGGTAATGGAAAAGGATTTCACTTTTATTTCTTTTTTACACCTTCTCTGGTAATGGCTACCTTGCCTGTTCTCACAAACTCCTTTATGCCCATAGGCCTCATAAGCTCCACAAAGGCCTCTATCTTCTTTTCATCACCCGTAATCTCGATGGTATACGTCTTCTGGCTTGAATCAACAATCCTTCCCCTGAATATCCCGGCAATGTTAAGCACCTCCGCCTTATGTTCCTGTTTCGGCGAAACCTTCAATAAAACCATTTCGCGCTCGACATGATCAAGCTCCGTCATATCAGTGACTTTTATGACGTCAATGAGCTTGTTAAGCTGTTTTGTGATCTGCTCTATGACCCAGTCGTCGCCGGTGGTTACTATCGTCATAATGGAAACCTGCGGGTCAATCGTCTCTCCAACAGAGAGGCTCTCGATGTTATATCCTCTTCCGCTGAAGAGTCCCGATATCCTCGAAAGCACTCCGAATTTGTTCTCAACTAAAACAGAAATAGTATGTCTCATTTCTCCTCCGGAGAATTTATTTCACTGCCTTTAATTTCTTTTCAGGTTTCTTTTCCTGTTCGAAAAGCATCTGGTCTATCGGAGCGCCTGCCGGAACCATCGGATAGACCTTTTCCTTCCAGTCCACAATAAAATCCATGAATACGGTCTTCTTTATCCTGAACGCCTCTTTGAGAACAGGTTCGACTTCGCTCGGCTTTGTCGCCCGCAAACCTACAGCGCCATAAGCCTCTGCAATCTTGACGAAGTCCGGCACCACATCATTAAGTTTTGTATGAGAGTATCTTTCATCAAAAAACAGCTCCTGCCACTGCCTGACCATGCCGAGGAATCTGTTGTTAAGAATGGCTACCTTCACAGGCAGTTTATTGATTACTGCTGTGGCAAGCTCCTGAATGTTCATCTGTATGCTGCCGTCGCCTGCAACATCAATCACAAGCTTTTCAGGATGCGCAAACTGCGCGCCTATTGCAGCCGGGAAACCATAACCCATCGTTCCGAGCCCGCCTGATGTAAGCAGGGTTCTCGGCTTGTCGAATTTATAAAACTGCGCTGTCCACATCTGGTTCTGACCGACTTCTGTGGTTATGATCGCATCCCCTTTTGTGAGTTCATATATCTTCTCAACAACAAACTGGGGTTTTATAATCTCTTCGCTGTGCGTATAGGACATGGGTCTTTCTGCACGCCATGCATCTATCTGTTTCAGCCATGCCTTTCTGACTTCATCCCACTGTTCTTTTATCTCTTCCTTCAATACCTTATTCATTACCGTCAAAACTCTTTTCACATCGCCTACAACGGGAACATCAACTCTGACATTTTTCTTTATTGAAGTCGGGTCAATATCTATATGAACGATCTTTGCATGCGGCGCAAAGGCATCAACCTTTCCTGTTACCCTGTCGTCAAAACGCATCCCGACGGCAATAATGAGGTCTGAATCCTGCACTGCCTTGTTCGCATAATAAGTCCCGTGCATTCCCAGCATGCCCAGAGAAAGTTTATGAGAGCCGGGAAAACCGCCAAGCCCCATCAATGTCATAGTAACCGGTATATCGGTATGTTCTGCCAGCTCTTTTAATTCCTTTGCAGCGCCTGATATAATCACTCCGCCGCCGGCAATGATTACGGGCTTCTTTGACTTTGCCATAAGTTGGGCGGCCTGCGAAATCATCCATTTATTGCCTTCATAAGTAGGCTTATAACTCCTCATCTCGAGCTCAGGCCAAACAAAATCAGCCTTACCCACAGTTACATCCTTTGGAAGGTCTATAAGGACAGGTCCCGGCCTTCCTGTAGATGCTATATAA
The DNA here is from genome assembly GCA_004298625.1 of Nitrospirota bacterium. Classification (GTDB taxonomy): domain Bacteria; phylum Nitrospirota; class Thermodesulfovibrionia; order Thermodesulfovibrionales; family UBA1546; genus SCSY01. The sequence goes on from SCSY01000084.1 coordinate 9,171, forward strand.
AATGCCTCTTTTATTATTCTTGAAAGATCGTTCACATCCTTCACAAGAAAGTTATATTTTGTGCAGGGCCTTGTGATGCCGACAATGTCGGCCTCCTGAAAGGCATCATTTCCAATAAGCATGGTCGGAACCTGGCCTGAGAAGACAACCATAGGAATCGAATCCATCGAGGCCGTCGCAATGCCGGTCACGGTATTCGTAGCTCCGGGGCCGGACGTAACGAGCGCCACGCCTGTTTTTCCCGAGGCCCTTGCAAAACCGTCTGCCGCGTGAACAGCGCCCTGCTCGTGCCTTGTGAGTATCAGGTGTAAATCTTTATGCTCGTAAAGGACGTCAAATATATTGAGGACAACGCCTCCGGGATAACCGAAGATGTATTTCACGCCCTCTTTTTTCAGACTTTCAACTAATATCTCAGCGCCTGTAATTTTAGTATGCATAGGCCTCTTACTCCTTTAAAAATTTAGATAATTTTAACATAAAAAATATAAAACTACTTCATCACCGCCCCGCTGCCAGCCGAGGTGACCATGCGCGCATATCTCGAAAGATAGCCGGTTCTTATCTTTGGTTTTGGAGGTTTCCATTTGCTTAATCTGTCTTTTATCTCTTTCTCGGAAAGAAGAACATCAATCTTCCTTGCGGGAATATCAATCTTAATCTTGTCGCCGTCTCGAAGTATCGCGATGACGCCGCCTTCCATGGCCTCAGGCGATATATGCCCTATGCAGGGGCCTCTTGTTCCGCCTGAAAATCTTCCATCTGTTATTAAGGCAACAGATTCGCTCAGACCCATCCCCGCAATTGTCGCTGTAGGAGAGAGCATCTCCCTCATTCCAGGGCCGCCCTTTGGGCCTTCATATCGTATAACAACAATATC
>SCSY01000085.1 GCA_004298625.1 Nitrospirota bacterium
CGATTGTAACTTATCAATTTACAATAACATGCAAGGTGAAATAAGAAATGGCGCTTAACCTTAAGCTTAATTTTAAGTTTGATTTAAAGAAACTGCCGAAGGGCGCAAAGATAGGCATAGCCGTAGCGCCTGCGGTTATTATTGCAGTATTGGTTACAGCACTTGTCGTAATGCCCAAGCAAAAAGATATTTCAAGGCTGAAAACAGAGGTAGACGGACAGAATAATGAGATAGCAAAGAGCCGCACAATGGCGGACAGGTTGGATATTTTAAAGGTGGAAAATGAAAAACTGAAGAAGAAACTTGATGCGCTTAAAGAGAAGCTTCCTCCTAACGAAGAAAAAGAAATCAGAAATCTGCTTAAGCAGATATCCGATGAGGCGGAAAAGGCAGGAGTGGATATACTGACATGGAAACCGGAAGCAAAACAGTCGCATCCGAGCGGCATAGTTGAGGAGGTTCCATTTTCAATGAGCCTTACCGGAACCTATCATGACCTCGGCGCCTTCTTCGGCAATCTGACAAGATTGAACAGGATCGTAAATATTTCAGATATAAAACTTGGAAGTCCAAAGCCGACAAAATCCGGAGACGCGATGCTCGATATATCCTTAAGGGCTTCAACCTTTACGGCAGTGAAAGAGGGAGGGAAATGAGCAGGAGCATAATTTTATTTTTTGTTATTGCAGCAGCTCTCATTTTCACCGGCGCATGCAAGGGGAAAACAGGTCCTGCTAAAACCGAGCCTGCAAAGGCCGCTAAAGTCGCTCAGCCGGAAGCAGAGGAGAAAATAAAGATTGAAGATGAGATTCTTATTTATAACAAAGAAGGCAAAAGGGATCCCTTTGCCTCACTTCTCATAAAGGCTCAGGAGGGTCCAAAATCAGGAGCAACTCCGCTTGAAAGTTATGACATCTCCACAGTCAAAGTTATAGGGGTTGTCTGGAATGCAGGGGGACATTTTGCAGAGATAGTATTGCCTGATGGAAAGGCATATACACTGAGAGAAGGCATGGCAATCGGGCTTCACAACGGCAAGGTGCAAAGGATAACCCCCAACAGCATCGTGATTAAAGAGAGCGTAAAAGATTATAAGGGAAACATTAAATCAAAGGAAACAATACTGAAACTCCGTGAGGAGGAGGAATAATGAAACAAAAAAGAATAATTAACATTATCGGATTAGTAATCTTAATTTTTGCCCTTGGGTGTGCAACCGGAGGGGGTAAAAAGGGGGCGGCTCAAAATCCGGTGTTGACAGGAATAGACATATCGGATAATAAGCTCAATATTGTTGTAGATAAGCCCTTTACATATACCATATACAAATCATCCGACCCATATAAGGTGATTGTGGAGCTTCCGGATGTGCGCATGGGGTTTGCCCCCGCTAAAATAATATCCGATAAGGCGGGAATAACAGAGATTATGCCCTCACAGACAGAAGACCCTGTATCCACCAAACTCGAGATACTTCTTTCATCTCCTGTGACTGTAGAGCCTGTATATAAGGATACCTCGCTTTCGCTTAAGGTAAAAGAAGAGCCTGAGGCAAAGGGCGCAGAGATAACATCCGAGGCGCCAAAGGCGGAAGCAAAAGTTCAGGAGGTTGCTGTTACAGAGGCAAAAGCTGAAGAGCCGATAAAAGAGGTTAAGTGGGCGGAGGTTGCGCAGCCGGAACAAAAGACAGCGCCTGCTGAGGTTAAAGAGGAGACTGTGTCTGCAGGAGCAGAACCAAAAGCGGCAATAATGGCAGCGGCAATAAAAGACAAAGACAAGGAAGCAACTGCCAGTCCCGAGCAAAAAACAGCTGCGGTAAAAGAGCTGCCTCCTGCAACATCAATTGTGCAGGTCAAAATAGAAAAAGGACAGGATATCTTGAAGGTCGTAATAAAGGGCAATGGCTCGTTGAACCCTAATGTGTTCAGGCTTGATAACAGGGCTGTATTAGATATCCCCAGTGTTGACATGGCTGCGGTGTTGCCTGTTGCAGTGCCATTGCCTCTTACAGGCATCAGGGCAGCCAGGCATAAAGATAAAACAAGGCTTGTGCTTGACATGAAAGAAGGCACGAGCTTTGATGTTGCGGCAATAGAGGATTCAGTGATAGTTTCCTTCCGCCTGCCTGAAAAAGAAATATATGCAGCAAAGGCAGCTGAGGGAGAGACAAAGGTTGCTGAAGTCGAAACAAATGCTGTGCTTGAAACTCCCGAAAAATCAGGCGCTACGAATAAATACAAAGGCCAAAAAATCTCCCTTGATTTTCAGGACGCAGACATTGGCCCGATATTCAGGTTATTGGCCGATATCAGTGGTTATAACTTTATTATTGACCCGTCTGTAAAGGGCAAGATTACCATGAAGCTGATGAATGTGCCCTGGGACCAGGCGCTGGATATAATACTCCAGACCTTTA
>SCSY01000086.1 GCA_004298625.1 Nitrospirota bacterium
CTTCAAGCCGGCTGCCTGAGACTTTATGGCCTGCGATCAGGTCTGCGGGCAGGTCTTCACGGGTTATCGCATTGCCTTTTGACAGCAATAGAGTCCGGTGCAATACATTTTGAAGCTCCCTGACATTTCCCGGCCATGAATATTCAGATAGGGCATCCAATGCGTCTTTGCTGAACTTTTTATGTTTGAAGGGGGGATTGCTCTCTATGAAATGAGCAATAAGCAAAGGGATGTCATCTTTTCTTTCCCTTAAAGGGGGAATATGAACGGTTAAGGCGCTGATGCGATAGTAGAGATCGGGTCTGAAACCGCCTTTTTCAGCCTCTGCCTTAATATCCTTGTTTGTGGCAAATACAAACTTTACGTCAACCTTTATCTCTCTTGTCCCGCCTACTCTGAAAAAACTTTGTGTCTCGATGACGCGCAGCAATTTTATCTGGAGCTGCATCGGCAAATCTCCGATCTCGTCAAGGAAAAGAGTTCCGCTGTCGGCTATCTCCAGCAGCCCTGATTTTTTTGTATATGCTCCGGTGAAGGAACCTTTCTCATGCCCGAACAGTTCGCTTTCAATTATATTTTCAGGAATGGCCCCGCAGTTGATCGGGATAAAGGGTTTTTCGGCCCTGTCCGATGCATCATGGATGGCTCTTGCTATAAGCTCCTTGCCGACCCCGCTCTCCCCGTAAATAAGCACAGGAGAATCCGGAGCCGCTACTTTTTTTACGGTCTCGAGAATATTCAGCATTAAGGCATTCTTTGTTATGATATTTTTTTGCCTGAATTGTCTTTTTATCTGGGTCTTGAGGAGCAGGTTTTCGCTGCGGAGTTTTTTCTTCTCATACGCTTTCTCAATAACTGCCTTCAGTTCCTCCACCTTGAACGGCTTTGCAAGAAAATCATAGGCCCCGAGTTTCATGGCCTCTACGGCTGCTGATACGGTTCCATGACCGGTAAGGATTATTACCTCTGTCGGTATCTCAAGGGTATTTATTTTTTTCAGGACATCCATGCCTCCGAGACCTGGCATGTTCAGATCCAGGAGCAGCACGTCATATTCGTCATTTTCAATAAGCGCCGCAGCCTTGACGCCGCTTTCCGTCTCGATAACATCAAAACCCGCGTCGGAAAGTTCGGTCATGAGAACTTTTCTCAGATTTTTATCGTCGTCGGCAATTAATATCCTGACCGGTGAGTTTTTCATATATTAAAGGTATAAATTTGATGCGCCGGCTTTAAGCGCCTCTTTATTTTATGTTCACATAACAATTATAACAGAAAAATTTATTGCCTGACGCAATATTTTAGATGTCAATTTATGCTAAAATATCATGTTTTTCCGAATACCATGCGATTGTTCTTTAGAGGGGAGAGAAATGGCAAAGGTTCCAATAAGCATTGAAGAGGAGATGAAGGTCTCCTATCTTGATTACGCTATGAGCGTAATAATCGGCAGGGCCCTGCCTGACATAAGAGACGGGCTTAAGCCTGTCCAGAGAAGGATACTGTATGCAATGTTCAGGGAGGGACTCCTTTCCAATAAGAAATATTCAAAATGCGCCGGAGTTGTAGGCGAGGTTTTAAAGAAATACCATCCTCATGGCGACACTGCCGTATACGATGCTTTAGTAAGACAGGCGCAGGATTTCAACATGAGATATCCCCTGATTGACGGTCAGGGAAATTTCGGCTCTATTGACGGCGACCCGGCTGCCGCTTACCGTTACACAGAGGCGAGGCTTGCGAAGATAGCCGAGGATCTGCTTGCAGACATTGACAAAGAGACGGTTGATTTTATATCCAATTTTGACGAGACAACAGAGGAGCCGTTGGTGCTTCCCTCAAGGGTGCCTAATCTCATAGTAAACGGCTCTGCCGGCATTGCCGTCGGAATGGCGACAAATATCCCTCCGCATAACATGGGCGAGATAACCGAGGGGCTTATAATGCTCCTTGAAAATCCTGAAGTTACAGTAAGCGACCTTATGGAAGTTGTAAAGGGACCTGATTTTCCGACAGGCGGAATAATCCATGGCGTGGAAGGGATCGGCGATGCATATAACACAGGCAGGGGGCTTATTAAGGTCAGGGCCAAGGCAAGGATCGAGCAGGAATACCGCGGCGGGGAAAATATTATCATTACTGAACTCCCGTATCAGGTGAACAAGGCAAGGCTTATAGAAAAAATGGCCGAGCTTGTAAGGGAAAAGAGGATAGAAGGGATATCCGAGATAAGGGATGAATCGGACAGAGACGGCATAAGGGTCGTCCTTGAACTCAAGAGAGGCGAGATGGCAGAGGTCGTTCTGAATAATCTCTACAAGCACACGCAGATGGAATCAACGTTCGGAATCATAATGCTTGCGCTTGTGAACAACCAGCCGAGGGTGCTGCCTTTAAATAAGATGCTGAGCCATTTCCTGCAGCACAGGCGGGATGTTGTTATAAGAAGGACCAGGTTTGAACTCAGAAAGGCAGAGGAGCGGGCACATATATTAGAGGGATTGAAGATAGCGCTGGACCATCTTGATGCGATTATTGCCTTGATAAGGAAATCAAAGACGCCTGAAGAGGCAAGGCTTGGCCTGATCAGCAACTACCCTTTATCAGAGCTTCAGGCTCAGGCCATACTCGATATGAAACTGCAGAGGCTCACAGGACTTGAGCGTGAAAAGATAATTAATGAATATACTGATGTGTTGAAGGACATAGAGAGACTTAAGGCAATACTCGGAAGCGACTCTTTGGTCGCCAGGATAATCAAGGATGAGCTTGTGGAGATAAAAGCCAAGTATGCCGACGACAGAAGGACCGAGATCTCCGTCGCGACAAAGGAGCTTACCATTGAAGACCTCATAACAGAAGAAGATATGGTAATTACAGTCTCTCATCAGGGATATATAAAGAGGAACCCGTTGTCTGCATACAGGAGCCAGCGCAGGGGAGGCAAGGGCCTAATCGGGATGGAGACAAAAGAAGAGGATTTTGTTGAACAGTTATTTATCGGTTCAACGCATGATTATATGCTCTTTTTTTCCAACCTCGGGCGGTTGTATTGGTTGAAGGTATATCAGATTCCCGAGGCCGGCCGCACTGCAAAAGGCAAGGCCCTGGTTAATCTTCTTCAAATCTCGGAAGGCGAAAGGATTACAACAGCCTTGCCGGTCAGGGATTTTAAAGGGGCATTTCTTGTGATGTTTACAAAGAACGGCACAGTAAAAAAGACGGCGCTTGAAGAATACAGCAATCCGCGGGGCAAGGGCATTATTGCGATAACGATTGAAGACGGAGACGAGCTTATAGCGGTTAAGAAGACGGACGGCAAGGGTGATCTGATTATCGGCACAAAGGACGGCCTTTCAATCCGCTTTAATGAAGAGGACGTCCGTGATATGGGCCGTACAGCAAAGGGGGTTATAGGCATACGCCTTTCCAAGAAGGATGAGGTTGTATCGGCAGAGGTTGCGGAAGAAAGAACCTATCTCCTCACCGTTACCGAGAAGGGACTCGGCAAGAGGACAAAGATAGAAGAGTATCGCGTTCAGGGCAGAGGCGGAAAAGGCGTTATATCAATAAAGACCATAGAAAAAGGAGGAAAGGCTGTCGGACTTTTTCAGGTGCGCGACGAGGATGAGATAATTATGATTACGAATTCAGGAAAGCTCATAAGGACGACGGCGGACAACATATCCCTTCAGGGCAGGAATACGCAGGGGGTCCGGCTTATGGATGTTGATGCGGAAGATAAGATTGTAAGCATGAGCAAGGTAGTCGAAAAGGATTAATGGAGAATCATTGCAAAAAACCATCGGCAAAATAGTAAAGGTTCCTCTATTTTTTTTTGGTTTTGTGCTTCTCGGTTTAATCTTTGCTTATTTGACATTCAAGCTGATGAGTTTCAGCAGGACGGTAGATGTGCCCGACCTTTCAGGCAAAAGCCTTGTCGAGGCTAATGAACTGTTGAGTAAAAAAAGTTTGAATCTTAAGATAGAGGGCGAGGATTATGATTCTTCTGTCTCGGCAGGGAATATTTTAAGGCAGGATGCGCCGGCAGGCAGCAGGGTCAAGGAACAGAGGGGCATTGGAGTAATTCTCAGCAAGGGCCCGAGGGTTCATACAATTCCCTATGTTGTGGGTGAGCCTTTTGATAAGGCAGAGTCGCTTTTTCTTCGGAACGGATTAAAAATATCCAGGGTAATTCGTGTTCATTCAGGGACTGTTGAAAGGGATAAGGTAATCTCACAGAAACCCGGCCCGGATGAAAAGATTGTTGAACAAGTTACGCTTCTTGTCAGCGCAGGCCCGTATGAGGCTATTTATTATTGCCCTGATTTTCAGGGTAAGACATTAGAAGAGTCTCAGCAGCTTGCAGAAAAACTCGGCCTGAAACTTAATATTACAGGTTCGGGCGAGAAGATAAAATCGCAGAAACCTAAGGCCGGCAGTCAGATCAGGGCAGGGGATATGGTTTACCTGCAGACAGAAGGGGAATGAAGCAAGATCGAAATTTAAATTTGTGGCGTTATTTTGCTTGAATTTATATCTTTAAATTTGGGATTTATTAATAGGAGGCATTATGATCAAGATTGCGCCGTCAATACTTTCTGCTGATTTTATGAGGCTGGGTGAGGAAATAAAGGCTGCGGAGGCTGCGGGCATAGACATGTTTCATATTGATATCATGGACGGGCATTTTGTGCCGAACATAACTATCGGGCCTGCGATTGTCGAAGCAATAAATAAAATAACAGATGTTCCTCTGGATGTGCATCTGATGATAGAAAACCCCGACAGATATATAAAAGATTTTATCAGCGCCGGCGCAGATTATCTGGCAGTGCATACAGAGGCAACAGTGCATCTGCACAGGACAGTCCAGGCTATTAAGGAAAATAAGGTAAAGGCAGGTGTTTCGCTTAATCCTGCAACCCCGCTTTCAAGCATTGAGCATATTCTTCAGGACCTGGACTTTGTGGTTCTTATGTCTGTTAATCCGGGATTTGGAGGCCAGAGTTTTATTCCTCAGACGATGGACAAGATTAAGATGCTGAAAGAGATGATACGGGAAAGGGGACTGTCAACATTAATAGAGGTTGACGGCGGGGTAAAACCCGATAATGCAAAACAGGTTGCAGTCGCCGGAGCCGACATGCTTGTAATGGGTTCGGCGTTTTTCAGCTCTAAGGACTATAAATCTCTAACAAAAAATTTGAGGAGTGTGCTCAGCAGCTTATGACAGTTAATGCAGACAGATATTTTAACCATGCAGAGGAATTAAAGAACAAGGCTGAATATAATGACGCCTTGCTGCTTTTTGGCAAGGCCAGCGAGGCATATAAAAATGATAATGACAGTGAAGGCATTCTTAACTGCTTTATGTCAATTGGAGATACTTGCCGAATGACAGGGAATTTTAAGCTCGCAGAGGTAAACTATTCCAGGGCAATAAAATTAAGTGAAAAAATGAAGGATGATGTAACCCTGACGGATGCAGCAGTCGGGCTTGGTCTTTCACTGAGAGCGCTCGGCAGATGGAAAGAGGCTATAAGCCTGTTTTCAAAAGCGAAAAGATTTTATGTGAAAAGCAAAGATAACCACGGCATGGCATTTGTATCCTGGGCTGAAGGAGGCGCATATCGCGTTAAAGGAGACATATCAGGCGCGATTAAGTCGTTCAAGAAATCACTCGAACTTTTTAATGCAATGAAATATAAGCCTGGAGCAGGATATAATCTCTGCGGACTGGGAGGTTCATGCAGGGTTGCGGGGTTATTCAATGATTCGCTCAAATATTATAGCGCCGCCAATAGACTTTTTACGGACTTAAAGGATCCTTTCGGCATTGCATATTCTCACTGCGGCATTGGAAACGCATTGCGGATGAAAAATGATTTCAGGGGCGCATTAATGCATTTTGGGAAAGCAGCAGTGCTTTACAGAAAGATAGGCGACATTGTAAGTTACTCATACACGCTCTGGAGTTTCGGCAAGACATACACCATGCTCGGCAAGCTCGATAAGGCAATGGATTATTTTAAGCAGTCAGGCATGCTTTTTAAAAGGACAAAAGACCCGAGGGGAATTATATACTGCAGGCTTGGCATGGGCGAGGTGGAATTTCTCCGGGGGAACCTGCCTTCTGCCCGAAGAAACTTTAAATCTGCGCTCAGAGATTCAATGGACAATAAGTTCGCTGTTGAGGCTTGTCATTCAAAGACACTTTTGTCATTTATGGATGGAAAGATTGATAACAGATGTTATAATAGACTTGGATTAAAGCTGAGATTTAAAACGATACCGTTTAATATTCCATGACTAAGTGTCAGTGAATAGTGTAAGTGTACAGTTTAATAATGCCGTCGCCTGCCACTGAAAACTGACACTATTTTGCGGGGGGCATCAATGGGGGTTCTCAATCTCCCTAATTCTCTTACAATAGCGAGGATAGTTATAATTCCTCTTTTCATTACGTCCGTCATATACAGAAGGTATGACTATGCGCTTTACCTTTTTATTACAGCGGCGCTGACTGATGCGTTTGACGGATTTCTTGCAAGGCTTACAAACCAGAAGACGGTCTTCGGCACGTTCCTTGATCCTCTGGCGGACAAGTTTCTCCTGGTAACGTCTTTTATTCTTTTTTCCATGAATGGATGGGTGCCGAAATGGCTTACTATAACTATAATAAGCAGGGATATTATTGTGATAATAGGATGGGTGCTTATTTATCTCACAACACATATATCGAATGTTCAGCCTACGATTACCGGCAAGGCCGCAATAGCAATGCAGCTTATTGTTTTGTGTTATGTGCTTCTGACGGTAAATATCGTATCGCTTCCGGAGATGCCTGATGCGCTTGTATCGGCAACCGCAGCGCTGACAATAATTTCAGGTTTACATTATATATACAGAGGTTTAAAATTGACTCATGCACAATAGAGACGGCGTCGGGATAGAACAAATAAGGGCTAAAAGCATTGCGGAGCGGGAAGGGCTTCTTCCCGGAGATTCCGTGTTTTCCGTAAACGGACACAGGCTTAATGACAGCATAGATTTTATGTTTTACAGAAATGAGCCCGAACTTAATATGGTCCTATTCAGAAAAGGGAAGAAGATGCAGGTAAAACTCCTCCCGGCAGAAGGAGAGGACCTCGGCATTGCGCTCAGGTCTTTCAAGATAAAGAGATGCACGAATAACTGCATATTTTGTTTTGTAGCGCAGCTTCCAAAAGGTTTGAGAAAGTCTTTGTATGTAAAGGATGAAGACTTCAGGATGTCTTTTCTTTACGGGAACTATATCACCCTGACAAATCTAAGCGCGCAGGATAAAAAAAGGATTGCTCAGCAGAGGTTAAGTCCGCTTTACATCTCGATTCATTCAACTGCAAGACCCGTCCGCAATGCCCTGCTCGGCAGCCAGAGGGCAGGAGATGTTTTGAAAGAACTGAGGTTTTTAAAGGAAAATAAAATCAGGATGCATACTCAGATCGTGATGTGCCCTGGGTATAATGACGGCAGGGAGTTGCACAAGACCATAAGAGACCTTTATGGATTATATCCGTATGTATCGTCAATTGCCGTCGTGCCTGTCGGGCTTACGATGCACAGGAGGCAGGCTCTGAAGCCCGTTGAAAAAGAAGATGCGATAAAGACAATAGAGATGATAGACTCTTTTCAGAGGCGGTTCAAAAAGAAGCACGGGGACGCCATTGTCTATGGCGCGGATGAGTTATATATAAAGGCGGGCTTAAACTTTCCTGCCTTGAAGGAATATGGAGAACTTTCTCAGATTGAAAATGGAGTAGGCATGGTTTCCCTGTTTATGTCTCAGGCAAAGAAAATCAGCCCCCGGCTCACGGCTCTCGGTCCTCAGACTAAAAAAAAGAAATTCTTAACTTTTACCGGCATGTCTTTCTACCCATATTTCAAGAAATTTGCAGACAGGCTTTTAGAAAAAGAAAATATAAATGTTAATATTATCCCTGTAGAAAATACCTTCTTCGGCAAATCCATAACGGTTACGGGTCTGCTGACCGGAAGAGATGTGCTAAGGGCGTTATCGGATAAGACAGACGGGCATGAATGCTTATTGATACCCGACACTGTATTCAGGGAAGGCGATAAAGTATTTCTTGACGATATATCGAAAAAGGACATTGAAAGCGCCCTCGGCATAAAGGCGAGGGTTATAGAGTCCACGCCGGAAGGGCTTGTAAAAGGGATGGAGGCGCTGAGTGAAGATAAGCGGTAAAACAAAAGTGCTTGGGCTGCTCGGGTATCCCGTTGAACACAGCCTGTCGCCGGCCATGCACAATGCTGCGTTTGAGGAACTGGGTATTGATTGCTGTTATGTGACATTTCCGGTTAGACCTGAATTTGTGCGTGATGCCGTAAAGGCTGTAAGAGCTCTTAATCTTGCCGGAGTTAATGTTACCGTGCCTCATAAGGAAAAGGTGATTCCTTTTCTCGACGAGGTTGCCAGGGAGGCGTCTTTCATAGGCGCTGTTAACACGATAGTTAATAAAAACGAAAAGCTTACAGGCTACAACACCGACGGCCGGGGTTTTATGGAATCATTGTCGGAAGCGCATATTTCAGTAAATAAAAAAAATGTGCTGATCCTGGGTGCAGGAGGAGCTTCGAGGGCGATAGGATATTATCTTTGTCAGAAAGTTTCAAAGTTATTTCTATATGACATTGATAAAAAGAAGGCAGGAAAACTCATCAGGGATTTAAATAAAATCAGAAGAAATGTATCTGTATTTAGCTATCAGCTATCAGCTATCAGCCGTCAGTTTGAAAACATAGACATAATAATAAATGCGACGCCTCTCGGACTAAAAAAAGGCGAACCATTGCCGATTGATACAAGCCTGCTTAATCCTGAACATGTGGTCTGCGACCTGATATATAAGAATACGCCTTTGCTTCAAGCTGCTTCAAAGAAGGGATGCAAGACTCTTAACGGGCTCGGAATGCTTTTATGGCAGGGTGTTTTTGCGTTCGAACTCTGGACAGGCAAAAAACCACAGGTTGAGGTGATGAGAAAGTCGTTGCGACTCGCAACCGAGGCATTGAAAGCAAGATAAAGAATGTTTTATGATTGATAGTCTGCGGGCGTAACTCAGTGGTAGAGTGTCAGCTTCCCAAGCTGAAAGTCGCGGGTTCGAATCCCGTCGCCCGCTCCATTTAGATGAGAATTGCATAATAAGTCAAGCATATTTTCTATAGATACGGCTCATCAAATGCTATTTGCCTTTACATGCTCATACCCGTATGATAAAATTTAAATATGAAGAAGTTGTTGTTTGTGTTTTCCGTTGCCTCTTTTTTACTGATTATGTTTTTTTTCGGAAATAACAGGGAGGCGGAAAGAGATTTGACGCTTAAAGGAAATTCTTTTATAGAGGGATTAAAGATTGTGCACAAAAAAGACGGCAGCAATATCTGGACTCTCTATGCAAAGAGGGCTGATATCATAGAAAGTAAAAATAAGGCGAGGCTCAGTGACGTAGCAATGACAATCGAGAAGAAAGATATGACGATACAGGCAGTGAAGGGACTTTATGACCTCGAGAGCCGGGATCTGACCCTCGAAGGCAGGATAACGGCAGTTGCAAAGGATTATACGATTATCGCCGACTCCGTAGAATGGGACCAGTCTAAAGAAGAGATCAAGACAGAGGGAAATGTAAGAGTTGAAAGCAAAAAGTTCAACGTCGAAGGCGCGGGCATGGAAGCGAGTTCAGGCGAGAAAGTGAGAATACTTAAAGATGTTAAGGCAACTTTCTACCATTAGTTTTTTTATCACTTTCATTCTGTTGAGTAATGCATTTTCTTCCGCCTCAGCAGATCCGCCGAAAGGCGGAGAAAGTAAAGAAGGGCAGGTAAAAGGTCCGATAGTCATAACCTCGGAAACACTTTCGGCAGATAACAAGGCGCACACGGCATTGTTCGAGGGCACTTCCCAAAAACAGGTTGTCGCGAAGAGCGATACCATGACTCTTTATTCTGACAAGATGCTCGTATATTACGCTGAAGAAACCGGCAATGTTACAAAGATAGACGCAGACGGCAATGTGAAACTTATTAAAAAAGACCTTGTTGTAACGTCAAAAACGGCGGTTTATTTTGCGGAAGAAGAAAAGGCAATCTTTACCGGCGAACCTAAGGCTGTGGAAAAAGGCAATGTTGTTACAGGCACAAAGATGATATATCTGATGAAAGAGGACCGCTCTTTTGTGGAAAACAGCAGGGTGTTGCTCGAAAACAAAAAGGGGAAGTGAATGCACGTCCTTAAGGTAGAGGGTATTACAAAAAACTACGGTAAAAAATGTGTTGTAAAGGATCTCAGTTTATATGTGACAACCGGAGAGATTGTCGGCCTGCTCGGCCCTAACGGGGCCGGCAAGACAACAACGTTCTATATGATTGTCGGCATGATAAAGCCTGAAAAAGGGAGCATTGCCCTCGACGGCGAAAATATCGGGCCGTTTCCCATGTATCAAAAGGCGCGCAAGGGCATAGGGTATCTTCCGCAGGAGCCTTCCATATTCAGAAAACTGACTGTAAGGGACAACCTGAAGGCTGTGCTCGAAATAAAGGGCTATCCTGATGCGGATATTTCGGAGATGGTGGAACGTCTTCTCGATGAATTTAATCTCAGGGGATTCTCGGAGAGAGACGGTTACAGACTGTCGGGAGGCGAGAGAAGGAGGGCGGAAATAGCAAGGGCGCTTGCGCTGAATCCGACTTTCATGCTTTTTGACGAACCGTTTACCGGCATAGACCCTATTGCAATAATAGAGCTTAAAAAAATGCTGACATATCTCAAGAATAAAGGCCTTGGAATTCTAATAACAGACCATAATGTAAGAGACACGCTTTCGATAACTGACAGGGCCTATATAATCAATAACGGCGAAGTGCTTGCAGAGGGAGTGCCCGAACATATAGTCGCTAATCCACAGGTAAAAGAGGCATATCTCGGAGAGGAATTCAGGCTTTAATGGCGCTTGAAAACAAATTAGAGCTTAAACTTTCGCAGAAACTCGTCCTTACTCCTCAGCTTCAGATGGCGATAAAACTCCTGCAGATGCCTCAGCTTGAGCTGTCCCAGACCCTAACGCAGGAACTTGTCGAGAATCCATTTCTGGAAGAAGTTATAGAAGATACAAAAGAAGAACTGACCAGAGAGGAAGCTGAATCCATGGAGACGCAGGAAGAAACCGACGACGCCGAATCTCCGCTTGAGAGGGTAATGTCTGCTGAAAATCTCAGCAGGTTTACTGTTGATGAATATTTTGAAGAGAGAGGCAGTGATGGAAGGGACCTGGGATATTTTACGCCAGGAACAGACGCCCCGCCGTCATTTGAACAGTTTGTAAATCAAAGTCCGGATATCTACGACCATCTCTTATGGCAGTTGAGGATGTCTGATGTCGAGGAAGAAATAAGACGGGTCGGCGAGGTCGTAATAGGCAATATAGATGAAAACGGATATCTCAGCGCTACAGATGAGGAGATTGCAAAGTCTTTAAACACCGATATGGCCGAAGTGGGAAAGGCTGTCGAGCTTGTTCAGAGCTTTGACCCTCCGGGTATATGCGCAAGGGATTTAAAGGAATGTCTGCTTTTACAGATAAAGCTGCTGGGACTGACAGGAAGTCTTGTTGAAAAGATTATTCTGGACAATATGGAGGAACTCAGGAAAAAAAACTATCAGCAGATAGCAAGGCATCACAACGCCCCGATGAATGATGTGCTGGCAGCGGTTAAGGTTATCGAGGGGTTAGAGCCTAAACCGGCAAGAAATTTTTCCAGTGCAGGCGCCAACTATGTCATCCCCGACGTATTTATCGCAAAGAGCGATGAAGGCTATCAGATAGTCCTGAATGACGAGAGGCTGCCGAAGCTGAGAATAAACAGCTATTATAAAAAGTTATTGCTGCAAAAAAACTCTTTCTCGAAAGAAGACAGGCAATTTCTTGATGAAAAATTGCGCTCTGCCACCTGGTTATTGAAGAGCCTGGACCAGCGCAACAGGACTATATACAGAGTAACCGAGAGTATAATCAATTTTCAAAGAGATTTCTTTGACGGAAACGTGCAGAATTTAAAACCGCTGAACCTTAAAAATATTGCGCTGGATCTCGGGCTGCACGAGAGCACTATTAGCAGGGTTACGTCCAATAAATACATGTCCTGCAGCCACGGCGTTTTCTGTTTTAAGTTCTTTTTCAGCAGCGCCTTGCATAGTCAGGGCAATACAGACGGGGTGTCTTCCACTTCCGTAAAGGATCTGATAAAGAAAATAGTTTCGGAGGAAGACACGGGAAAACCGTTAAGCGACCAGAGCATAGTCGGCATGCTTAAAAGCAGTGATGTGACGATAGCAAGAAGGACCGTTGCAAAATATAGAGAGGAACTCAGGATTCCGTCTCAGAACCGGAGAAGGAAATTTGACTAAGGAGGATTCTATGAAGGTGATAGTCAATGGAAGGCATCTAAGCGTAACCCCGGCCTTAAGGAATTATGCGGAGGAAAAGGTCAAAAAGTTTGAGAGGTATTCTTCAAATATTACCGAAGCCGTTGTGACCCTCAGTGTTGAAAAATACAGGCACAAGGTGGAGGTGCTTCTGAAGGCGAACGGCACGATGATACAGGCTGAAGGGATTACCGGCGAGATATATTCTTCGATAGATGAAGTTGTCGAAAAGCTTGAAAAGCAGGTGAAAAAGTATAAGGAAAAACTTGTCTCCCACAGGAAAGGCGAAGGCAAAAGCGCTGAGTCCGCCTCACAAGAAATACCCGAGGAAACAGGTAGGATTATAAAAAGGAAACAGTTTGATATGAAACCGATGGGACCGGATGAGGCCGTGATGCAGATGGAGCTCCTTGACAAAAATTTCTTTGTTTTTACCAATGAAATAAGCGGAAATATTAATGTTGTCTATCGCAGGCAGGACGGAAACTTCGGGCTTATAGAGCCTGCCAAGTAAAAAAGTAATTATTCTTGACTATTTATTTGTTTTTGTGCTAAAAAAGGACGTTTAATTTGGATTTAGCTGTAGGTAAATTAATATATATCGGAGGATAAAATGGCAAAGAAGATTGCAGTTCTTGTCAGGGACAGGCAGAGTGAGGCATTGAGAATGGCTGTGGGTCTTACGCTCGCTGATGACGAGGTTAACGTGTTTGTTATGGATAAGAAGCTCGAATCAGACGAGAATATTGACCTTAATGTGGAGACTCTCGGTGATATGGATGTTAAGATATTTTCTAATAATCCCGAGAATAAATTCGAGCAGAAGACTACCGAAGAGATTGCTCGCGCCTTAACGGGATACGATGTAGTAATTCCATATTAAACCTGAAGAGAAAAAAGCTCACGGTTATTAATCTTTTAAATATTATCGGCGGAGGTAAATATCTCCGCCGTTATTTTTATACCGCTGCTACTCCAGCCTGGCTTCAGTAAGTGTCAAGTGGATTTTGAAAGTGGAATATTATAAACTGTAACTATCAGTAATCTTTTTAAATAAGCGCCGCGGTGAAGGGAAGGGGTTTTATGGGAGAGGGTATCGGGATTGACAAAAAAATTAACATAAAGGGTCTCGTCTGCCCTTATACGTTCGTAAAGGCCAAACTTGCTGTTGAGGATATGGAGGTAGGACAGGTTCTTGAGATATTGCTTGACTATGAGGAGGCGTCGAGGAGTATTCCAAAATCAATGGAAGATCACGGGCAAAAAGTCCTTAAAGTGGAAAAGATTAATGATACTGATTGGAGATTGGTCATAAGAAAAGAAAAGGAATAAAATAGTGGATTTTACAGAGGATCAATTACAACGGTACAGCCGTCATATAATACTTCCTGAAGTCGGCGGCAAAGGACAGAGAAAACTTCTCAAGGCGAAGGTTTTTATTATCGGCGCCGGAGGTCTCGGCTGCCCTGTGGGATATTATCTTGCCGCTGCAGGGGTCGGCACTATTGGAATGATAGATAACGACACTGTCGAGTTGAGCAATCTTCAAAGGCAGATAGCCCACAGCACTAAGACCCTCGGCATGTCCAAGATAGATTCTGCAAAGGCGACATTTGAGGCCCTGAATCCCGATGTTAAAGTTGTAGGCATTAAGGAGAGGATCTCAAAAGATAATATTCTGGATTTCATAAAAGATTACGACATTGTTGTTGACGGCAGTGATAATTTTCCTACGAGATATCTTGTCAATGACGCATGTGTTATTGCAAAGAAACCCCTGGTAAGCGGAGCGATACTGAAATTTGAGGGACATGTTACGACAATTGTCCCTGGCGAGGGGCACTGCTACAGATGTTTGTTTGAAGAGATGCCTCCTCCGGGTCTCGTTCCATCATGTCAGGAGGCAGGCGTAATCGGCGCCATTCCCGGTGTTGTCGGCTCATTGCAGGCAATAGAGGTTGTTAAATTAATACTCGGCAAAGGTGATGTTTTAAAAAATACACTTTTAATATATGATGCCCTGAAGACGACATTCCGGCGCATTAAGGTCCCCAAAAATCCTGACTGCCCTGTATGCGGCAATAATCCTACTATTACGGAACTGCTCGATTACGAAGCAGGATACTGCGCAGTGCGATAATTTTTAGTCCTCTCGAATTTTCTCCAAAATTTTACGTCCCGCTTTGCTTGCCCTGAAACGAATATTGTGAGATGATTGGATTATGGGGAGAGCATTTTTAATATGAGAGACCTCCATCATTTCCTACAAATTTGTATTAACCGAACAAAAATGTATTATTAATCTCCCTGTTTTTTCTTATAAATCAATAGCCTTTTCTCTGGCACGGTTTTGGCATATAATTGCGAGAGGTGATGAAAGCAATGGGTTCGCTGAGGCAAAAAATAGGCGAAATGGAGAGGGATGAGATAATCACCGCCCTTAAAGAGTCCAACTGGATTATGGCGAGGGCGGCGAGAAAGCTTGGAATTACGGAACGCATGATCGGTTACAAGATTAAGAAATATGGGATAAAGGAGGTGCGATGGATTAAAGCGGCAGTGCAAGAGGAACGGACGGCAGACTGATAGTTTTTACGTGATCAATT
>SCSY01000087.1 GCA_004298625.1 Nitrospirota bacterium
AAAGGAAAGAGTAGAAAAAAAAATTCAAAATCTAAAACTGCAGTGACAGTGTCAGTTAACAGTGTCAGTTTTTTACTGACACAGACACTAATCACTGACACTTATTAGATTTGGTATTTTGCATTCTTTGATATGTTTACCCTTAAAACACCTGCAAAGATAAACTGGTTTCTGTCGGTTCTGCGTAAGAGGGAGGACGGCTATCATGAGATATCAAGTCTCATGCAGGGCGTCGCTCTCTACGATTATCTCACGTTTGAACATTCCGATAAAATCAAAATAATAACAGACTCGGAAATACCTCTTGAAGAAAACCTTGTTTATAAGGCTGCGGTTCTGCTGAAAGAAAGGCTATCGCTGAAAAAGGGCGTAGTTATAACCTTAAAAAAAGAGATCCCCATGTCTGCGGGTCTCGGCGGCGGAAGCAGCGACGCAGCCTGCGCCCTGGAGGGGCTGAACAGGCTGTGGGGGCTTGAATTAAGCAAGGACGAGCTTGCAAGATTCGGGAGTCTGCTCGGCTCTGATATCCCATTTTTTTTTAAGGGGCCTTTTGCCGCAGTTGAAGGCAGGGGGGAGATTGTTACAGCGTTAAATGCCGGCACCTCTAATATTATCGTGCTTGTAAAACCCGACCTCAGTGTATCGTCAAAATGGGCCTATTCAGAGATGAGCAGGTCTTTGCGACCCGAAACCGGGTCGCTGCCGGAGTTGACAAAGAAAGAAAATAATATTAAACTTTTTAGTCAAGCCCTCGATATGCAGGATTTTAAATCCATTGCTCTTATGATGAAAAATGACCTTGAGATTCCTGTTATCAGGGAGTTTCGGGTTATAGGCGAACTGAAAGCGAGGTTGCTTGCAATGGGGGCGCGGGCTTCTCTGATGAGCGGAAGCGGGCCGACAGTATTCGGCGTGTTTGACGACAAAGAAGCAGCAGAGAAGGCTGCTGAGGCAATGAAGCCCAAATGGTGCAGGGTTGTTGAAACGCTAACAACAGTGAATAGTGAACAGTGAATAGTGAAAACGGAAAAACATTTTTAAAGTTTCTTTACTATTTACTAACTACTGTTAACTGTCCACTGAATATTTGGGGCGTCGACAAACGGCAAGTCAGGAGATTTTGGATCTCCCATTTGGAGGTTCGAATCCTCCCGCCCCAGTTCAAATTTTGCAATGCAAAATTTGTGAGTGATAAGTGTCAGTTTTCAGTGTCAGAGAACTGAACACTAACACAAAACACTGTCACTGATAACGGAGGTGTAATGCATAACGGGATAAAGCTTTTAACAGGGAATGCAAGCAAGGGTCTTGCAAAGGAAGTCGCCGAATATCTCAACATACCTGTATGCGAAACAACAATAACTACCTTCAGCGACGGCGAGATTATGGTTCAGATAGACGAAAATGTCAGAGGCTCCGATATATTTGTTTTGCAGTCAACATCCACTCCTGTTAACGACAACATCATGGAGCTGCTGCTCCTGACGGATGCATTGAAAAGGGCGTCTGCGGGAAGGATAACAGCGGTCATCCCTTATTATGGGTATGCGAGGCAGGACAGAAAGGTCCAGCCGAGAGTTCCAATATCCTCGAAGCTTGTGGCTGATCTCATAACCGTTGCCGGCACGAACAGGGTTTTGACGGTTGACCTGCACGCAGGCCAGATACAGGGCTTTTTCAATATCCCTGTTGATCATCTCTATGCCTCGCCTGTCCTGCTCGATTATATAAGGCAATGTAATTTTAAAGACCTTGTCATAGTTTCTCCTGATGCAGGGGGCGTGGAAAGGGCCAGGGCCTTTGGAAAAAGACTTAATGCCTCGCTGGCCATAATAGATAAAAGGCGGGAGAAAGCAAATGTATCAGAGGTGATGAATGTTATAGGAGAGGTTAAAGGCAAGGAAACAATTATTCTCGACGATATGATAGATACGGCAGGCACAATCACCCAGGCTGCGTCTGCGCTGCAGGAGAAAGGCGCCAAAAAAGTGCTTGCGGCATGCACACACGCGGTGCTCTCGGGACCTGCTTTAGACAGGATTAATAATTCAGCCATAGAGGAGTTGATTGTAACAAATACAATACCGCTTGACAGTAAAAAGGAAAAATGTAAAAAGCTCAAGGTGTTGAGCATTGCGCCTCTGCTTGGCGAGGCCATAAAAAGGATTCATGAAGAATCTTCAATAAGTTCGCTTTTCGTATAACCCCGGCTTGAAAGAATTTCTTGCAGGGCAAAGGAGGAATAGATGGAAAGGGCTACACTAAACGTAGAAAAAAGAGATAAGGCGGGGAAAGGCATTGCCCGGTCCCTCAGGAGACAGGGGATGATTCCCGCAGTTATTTACAGGGAAGGGAATTCCCTTCCCATAACAATTTCAAAAAAGGCTATGGCAGAGTTTATTGACGCTACGTCAGGTGAACACACTGTTGTTAACCTTAACTTCTCGGACGGCGCTAAGAAACTGGCAATTCTTAAAGAGTTTCAGGTGGACCCGTTAAAAGGGGATATTCTGCACACTGATTTTTTTGAGGTTTCGCTGACTGAGAAGGTAAGCGTGAATGTGCGCGTTATGACTCTGGGCGAGCCGATCGGCGTCAAGCGTGACAGCGGTATTCTTCAGCATGTGGTCAGGGAAATAGAAATCGAATGTCTTCCCGACAAGATACCGGGGCATTTTGAGATTGATATATCAAAGCTCGAGACCGGGCAGGCCGTGCATGTTAAAGATATCTCTGTTGGAGAAGATATAAAGGTGCTTACAGACCCTGACGAGGTCATCGTCAATGTCATTGCCCCTGCTGTTGAGAAGGAAGAGGCTGCCCCTGCCGAAGGCGTTGCGGCTGCTCCTGCGATGGTGGAGCCCGAAGTCATAAAGAAGGGCAAGAAAGAAGAAGAGGGAGCGGAAAAAACAGAGAAAAAAGAAAAAACAGAGAAAAAAGAGAAGGCAGAGAAAAAATAGTTGTGGGCTATAGTCGGACTCGGCAACCATGGAAGTAAATATTCAAAGACCAGGCACAACCTCGGCTTTATGGTCGCGGATGCCCTTGCCGGGTCTCTTGATATAGACTTACAGGAAAAGAAGGATTATCTCATTGGAAAAGGCTCTATGAAAGGAGATGATGTCCTACTCGTAGAGCCTTTGACTTTTATGAATAACAGCGGAAGGGCTGTGAGAGATGTGCTTAAGAGACACAATATTTTTCCGGAAAATCTTATAATAATTCATGACGACCTTGATATGGAAACAGGAAAGCTCAAGATAAAAAAGAACGGCTCTTCAGGCGGGCATAAGGGAATAGAGTCCATAATCCAGAACATAGGCACAAAGGAATTTATCAGGGTGAAGATAGGCATAGGAAGAGAAATCGGGATGCCGGCTGAAGACTATGTCCTCAGGAAATTCAAAAAGGATGAACTCCCGCTAATCAAGGATGCCGTTAAACGCGCATCTGAAGCCGTTGCCGCAATTGTCTCCGAAGGCGCTTCAAAGGCAATGAACAAGTTTAATGTGAAGTAGGTTTTAGAAAAATCAACGAGGCACAAGATGACAGACAAGTCCAGACCAAAAGAGGAGATTGCTATAGACATCGCCGACCGCAAGAAAGCAGAAGATACGCTTAAAAAATCCGAAGAAAAATACCGGATGCTGATAGAAAATATTCAGGACGGCGTATTTATCATTCAGGACGCAAAGATTAAATTTTCAAACGAGGCCTTTGCAAAGATGCTCGGCTATACATCAGAGGAACTCGTCGGGATGGATATACGGAAACTCATAGCGCCTGAGGATTTGGATATGGTCATGGGCCGCTATCAAAAGAGGTTGGCAGGTAAAGACGTCCCCAGGGAATATGAATTCCAGATGCTGCACAAAAGCGGGGGCCGCAGGGTTATTGTCAATATGCTTGTCGGTCTTGTTGATTATCAGGGGAAAACAGCAAGTATGGGCACTGTCAAGGACGTCACAGAACATAAACTGATGGAAGCAGAAATTCAGAAAACGGCAGGCGGGATTGCGCACGATTTTAATAATGTTCTGACGGCCATTATCGGCAATGTTTCACTGGCAAAAATGTACGCAAAGCCAGGGTTGGAGGTCTTTGATATATTAACCGAGTTGGAAAAAGCCGCCCTTCGCGCAAAAAAGCTGACCGCACAATTGCTGGCCTTTTCAAAAGGCGGCACGCCCTCGAAAGAACTGACTTCGATACCAAACTCGGTTAAGAATACCGCAGCAGCTCCTGCAGTGAGAGGTAAGGGAAAAGTCCTTGTAATGGATGACGATGATACAGTCAGGCTTGTTGTGGGCCGCATGCTGGGTCAATGCGGGTATGAGGCAGAATTTGCAGAAGACGGGGGCAGGGCAATTGAGCTTTACAGAAAGGCAAAAGAATCCGGCAAGCCCTTTGATGCCGTTATCATAGATTTAATTATTCCTGAAGGCATGGGAGGCAAAGAGGCTGTAAAAAAACTGATTGAAATAGACTCCGATATCAGGGCAATCGTTTCAAGCGGCTATTCCGACGACCTTATAATGTCCGGTTTTCAGGAATACGGTTTCAAAGGCGCATTGGCAAAACCCTTTGAAATCTCAGAACTCAGCCTGACGCTGCATAAGGTAATCTCAGGCATATAACCCGCTGCTTCTGACTCGGCACTATTCTTAAATCGCCGTCCCTCTTCCAATAGAAAAAGCCTCACCCAGATAGCCGCCGACTTTGTAGTAAGCGCGCAGCTCAGGGGTAAAAAGAATAGGCCTTACTTTTTCTATATCCGGAAGACTCTTTTCATTAAGCGCAGATTCATCTGCCTTAACATCAATGATTTCGCCGACAAACTGTGTATGAAGCCCGATTTCTAATGTGTGGATTACCTTGCACTCCAGAGTCAAAGGGAATTCCTTTATATAAGGCGCGTCAACCATGTCGCTTTTTAAAGGAGTAAGCCCTGTTGCTGAAAACTTGTCCGTGTCTTTTCCCGATACCATTCCAAAATAATCAGCCTCTTTTGCGTATGCCTCGGAAGGGACATTTACAGTGAATGCCTTTCGCTCAATAACATTCCCGTAAGTATATGTCGCCTTCCTGATAGAGATGGCAACGCATGGAGGTTTGGAACAGCAGATTCCTCCCCATGCAATAGTCATGACATTGGGCTTTCCAGTCTTGTCATAGGTTCCGATAACCCAGACAGGCGTCGGGTAAATCAACGTCCTCGGACCAAATGATTTCTTCATCTTATCCTCCTATAATTTTTCGCTGTTATACAAGATTATATCAGGATTTTGAGGTGAATGTTAGAGAGAAGATGCTACTTTTGCTATAAGCTTTTCAAGCATGAGTTTAAAACTTTAGCAAGTTTTATGTCGGTCTCAATACCTTCCAGCGAGTTTTTGGAAGGCAATACTCAAGGCACATTGCTTCAAATATTTTCAAGGATGGCCGCCTGATGCTTTTTACACACCCTATTGACAAAAGCCCATGGAGAATGACGCAACATTGAGGCGACAACATACGGACATGTAATTCAAAGGCGGACATTACTTTTTATTTTTAATCTTTAATTTTTAAAGGCTCATTGATTCAAACCTTGCCACTCTTTCCTCCATTGGCGGGGCAGAAAAAGAAGGGGTATAATTAAAATACGATATGGAGAAGAAGAAACCGAGAAAGAAATATCCGTGTCCTGACTGCACCTTCTGCCAATGCTGCAGTGAGACCCGCTGTGCCGTCTGCCACCAGCCAGCCCGCAAAAAAAGCGGAAAAGACATGAGTAAAAAAATTCATAAGCCGCTGTTTCGTTCATACTGAATAAAGATGTGATAAGATTAAATTATGGCTAATAAGAGACAGCAAAAAAGATTTATATTCCGGTGTGAAACCGAGTTTGTTGCCGACGGCGTGACTTACAGGGGAATCGCAAGTGATTTTTCTTTGAACGGGGTTTTTATAAGAACAACCCACCCCTTTGTCCCTGATACGATAATGGATATGAAAGTTTATCTGCCTGAAGGCCTGACCTCACAATTAACAGGCAAGGTCAAAAGAGCTATAAAACCTTCTATTGGAAGGGTTGTTGGAACGCCTGTCAAAGCTTTAAAGCATGGGATGGGAATCGAGATAATTAAAAAAGATGTCAATTATCTTAACTTCATCAGATCATTGCTTGGCTGATTATATTTATGCCTATCCATTAAATCAACTTGACATGCCTTGACTCAATTGCTATTATATGAATAAAGGTATTATCCTTCATTAATTTAAATTATTTGAATAGGTTCTGAAATTTGATAAAGTTATTAAAAGAACAATCAGGAGGAATGGATGCCGCCAACGGTTAAAGATTACTATGAGTTGCTGGGCGTAAGCAAGGGCGCCTCACAAGATGAGATAAAAAAAGCCTACAGGAAACTTGCGCGCAAATATCACCCTGACCTTAATCCGGGCGATAAGGCTTCGGAGCAGAAATTCAAGGAGATAAACGAGGCCTACAGTGTTCTCGGCGATGAAAAGAAAAGGGCGGAATACGACCAATTCGGAAAAACTCCTTTTGAGGCCGGCGGACCCTGGTTTGAAGGCGCAAGGCCTGATTTCAACCAGTCTTATAATTTTAGCGGCGGTTTTGAGGATATATTTTCCGATTTTTTAGGCGGTGGCAGAAGGGGATTTGAAAACTTTCCGCACAGAGGCGCTGATATGCTCCTGGGAGTTGAGCTTAGCCTGGAAGAGGCATTCACAGGTGTTACAAGACCGATAACGCTGAACAGGGAAATTATCTGCAGAACCTGCAACGGCACCGGCGCTGAGAGTTACCAGACCTGTGACAGATGTAAGGGAAGCGGAAGGCTCCAGGCATCAAAAGGTTTTTTCAAGATGTCCCAGACATGCCCGGCTTGCGGAGGAACAGGCAAGAGGATGACAGGTGTATGCAGGACATGTAGCGGCAAGGGAAATATATTACAGACAGAAACGATTAAGGCAAAGATACCGGCTGGTGTTGACACAGGCTCTATAGTAAAACTCAGAGGCATGGGAGGAGCAGGCCAGTCCGGCGGGCCTCCCGGTGATTTGAGGATAGAGGTTACGATAAAACCCCATCCGGTATTTACGAGGAAGGACAATGATCTCTATGCGGATGTCCCGATCACATTCGGCGAGGCAGCGCTTGGAGCAAAGATCGAGGTCCCGACAATAGACGGGATCGCAGTAATGACGATACCTCAGGGGACGCAGGGAGGGCAAAAATTTAAACTCTCGGGCAAGGGTTTTTTGTCTCCAAAGACAGGCGCAAGAGGCAGCCAGTATGTTATAGCCAAGATAGTAATACCAAAGGACATCGGCAAGGCAAAGGAAGCAATAAAAGAGATAGAGGCCTTATATAAAGAGAACCCGAGAAAAGACATTACGCGGAGGACATAATTGGCGAATATAAAAAATAAAAAACAGCCTCTGTATATGATAAGCGTCGTGTCTGAAATGCTCGGAGTCCATCCCCAGACCTTGCGGATGTACGAGAGGGAAGGGCTTATAACACCGCGCAGGATGAAACGCCTGAGGCTTTACTCGGAAGAGGATGTCGAAAAGCTCCATCTTATACTGAGCCTTACCAGAGAGATGGGAGTGAACAAGGCGGGCGTGGATATTATTCTGAGGATGAGGCACAGGCTCGAGGCCCTTCATAATGAGATGGACGATATGATGAATGCCCTGGATGAGCATATGAAGCATGATTTTGAAGAAAGGATCAAAAGGATTTTCGAGGAGGAATAATATGAGGATGGACAAATTAACAATTAAAAGCCAGGAGGCTGTTCAGGAGGCCCAGAGGTTTGCCGAAAGCAAAGGGAACCAGGAGCTTCAGCCCGAACACCTGCTCTTTGCATTGCTTGGAGATTCCGAAGGCATAGCCCCGCAGATATTAAAGAGGCTCGGCATCGACCCGAAAAATATCCAGACGGAGATAGAAAAAGAGATAGAAAAATTTCCCAAGGTCCTCGGCGCGACCCCCGCGGGACAGATATTCATATCGCCGCGCCTGAAAGACGTCATAGAGAAGGCCTTTAAGGAAGCGGAGCACCTTACGGACGAATACGTGAGCGTTGAACACCTTCTGTTATCGCTCATAAATATAGAAGGCCCCAGCTCGGAACTCCTGAAAAGATACGGCGTTACTCCCGACAAGGCAATGTCCGCCATGCGGGAGATAAGGGGCGCCCAGCGCGTAACCGACCCGAATCCCGAGGATAAATACCAGGCGATTGCAAGGTACAGCCGCGACCTCACAGAACTTGCCAAAAAAGGAAGGCTTGACCCTGTTATCGGAAGGGATGATGAGAT